>JABHGC010000298.1 GCA_018672285.1 Methylococcales bacterium | reverse complement strand
CTATTTCCTTTAAAACTAAAGGGATACCAACATTGGCCATTTTAGCAGCAAACAAGCAGCCTAACGCCACAACAACCCGGGTTCTGTACTGCCATAAAGTAGGCAATAACCGTTTGATATTCCGCCAGTCCTTACGATCTTCAGTCGGTTTCTCAGTGTAGCTTTCAACCAGCATTATTTTCCCTTAATTTTGGGTCATCACGACAAAATGCATTTTATGGTAACATTACTCACTTCAAAACCCTCAGGTCACAGGTAGTTTTATTATGATGGACAACGAAAATATTGGCAGTTGTGCCGAACGCGAACCCTACGCTCTGCGTGTGATGGGAAATAGTATGGAACCTGAGTTCCCTGATAACTGCATCATCATTATCGACCCAACCCCGTATTGTGAGCATGGGAACTATGTTTTCGTTGAAACGTCTGATGAGGAACGATGGTTAAGACAGTTTGTCGTCAAAGGTGACAAACAGTATTTGGTGGCTGGCAACAAAGAATACCCTGATATTGAACTGCCAGCAGGCTCTTTCAAGATACATGGCGTGGTCGTGCAAAAAAATGTGAAACGCGAAGTTACCCACTACGATTATGAAAGAGACAGTCAGGTCACAGCGGCCCAAACATAGAAGCAAGGTTGCCGTGATATCAAGGTGCTGTTTTGAGGGTCAAGCGGATGCCAGACCCTTGGTATTACTGCAGCTTTCCGGAGTTACTGTTAACAACCCTCTATAAAAGGATTCGCTTTGAACACTGACATTTTCCTTTTGACACAGCGCCTCAGCATAATCATTTTCGGGCTTTCCTCTCTTGTCAGCTGTGATGCAGAGCAACCGACCAGCACAGCTAAACCGCCCAGTCACCACCGAGCAGCAGCACCGCATTTAGTTGAAACCAGCTTAGTTAAACGTCACACCACAGAAACTCAGCAGCATTTTACTGGCACCGTCAAGGCACAACACCGTGTCCGCATTTTTAATCAAGAAGAAGGCCGCATTGAACTGCTGTCTGTCGATATTGGAGATAAAGTCAGCCAAGACCAAGTGCTCTTTAAAACCAACCCTCAATTACTCAAAGCGGAAATGGCCAAAGCCAAAGCCAATTACAACAAGGCCAGCGCCGACTTAAAACGCATCGCTGAAATGCACAAACAAAAACTGGCTTCTGACCTGGAAAAAATCCAAGCGGATACGGCAATGGGGGTCGCAATTGCTGAAAAAAACATTCTCAAGTTACGGATTAAAAACACCACCATCAAAGCACCGTTTAATGGCATTGTCTTAGAGCGCCTAGTAGAACAGGGCAATGTAATCCCTAAATTCACTCACGCATTAACCCTCATAGACCCTCAAAAACTTTGGCTCAGGCTGCCCGTTTCAGAAATGCTCCTTCCCTATATAAAACCGGGTGGCCAACCGACAATAGAAACCTTAAACAGCCGCCAAGCCATCTCAGGGGTTGTGGTCAAAACACTGCCACAAATAGACCAAACGACCAAACAGGGGCTCGTTGAAATTCACTTACAAGCGCAACAGCCAACATTAATGGTTGGCCAATCTGTTAGCGTAACGTTAAACATCCCGTCACTCAGCAAGTTGACCATCCCCTTTATTGCGCTACAACGTGATCATGACTCGGAGTATGTATTTACCTTTAATGAAGGTACAGCGATCAAAACCAAAGTCACCTCTGGCCGCTACATTGGTAACCAAGTTGAGATTTTAACCGGACTAACAGAAAACCAAGCCGTCATCACCAAGGGCTTTGTGGGGCTTAAAAACGATACTAAGGTAACGTTACTGCAATGAAATCACCCCGCCCCCGTAATATTGCCACATGGTCAATTCATCACCCTATTGGGGTGATCATGCTGGCATTGGCACTCATTATGCTCGGGCTATTTGCCTTGCAACGGCTCAACATCAGCTTACTCCCTAAAATCACGTACCCTGAACTTCGCATCCGTGTTTTAGACTCTGGTGTACCTGCCAGCATCATGGAAAACAAGATTACTCGGCAGCTTGAGGAACAACTGGCCATCACTGAGGGTGCCATCCAAATACAGTCTCAAACCTCTGAGGGTAGAACGGCAGTTGACCTCTCTTTTAGCTATGATAAAAATATCGACATTGCCCTGAGAGACGCCAGCACTCGACTAGACCGCGCCAAACGATTTTTACCCACCAGTATTGACCCGCCCATCATCTATAAACGAGACCCTTCTCAGCGCCCCGTCACTGAATATGTGCTTAGCTCCAGCTTACGCACACCGGTTGAGCTTAGAAGCTGGGCTGATAATCATTTTGCAAAATGGTTTATCAACTTACCAGGGGTTGCCTCTGTTGAAGTCGGCGGCGGCGTATTACGAGAAATTGTGCTAGAACCTAACCCGGAACAACTCGCAAGCTTAGGTTTGACCTTAGATGACCTTGTACAAGCCATTCAAAGCAACAATTTAAACCAAGCGGCAGGTCAAGTTAATATCCCTGGTCGAGAGGTCAACTTAAGAACAGAAGGGCGCTTTAAAACCATCAGCGACATTATTGACCTGCCTATCCCCCTACCCAACACTGAGGGCAACCAACGCCAGACGATTCGCTTAGGCAGCATTGCTCAAATAATTGATACCCACGAACCAGAAAAGCTCAGAATCAGGCTGAACAATCAAACCGGCGTCAAACTGTCGTTTCAAAAGCAACCACAAGCCAATACCGTAGAGGTAGTACAAGCGATTGAGGATAAATACCAATGGTTACAACAACACCAACTTTTACCCAAAGATATTGCGGTTGCAGCCATTGCTGACGAAGCGGTTTACATCAAACACTCACTCAACAACGCGGTGATGGCAGCCATCAGCGGCACCATTCTTGCCATGTTGGTGGTCTTTTTATTTTTAGGTAACCTTCGCCGTACTTTAATCATTGGCAGCACCATTCCCATTGCTGTCATGGTCACCTTTATCTTGATGCAAAACTATGGCTTAACCCTCAACATCATGACTTTAGGCGGGCTAGCACTCGGGATCGGCCTACTCGTAGATAATACCATCGTGATGCTTGAAAACATTCAGCGCCACCAATTACTGGGCGACGATGACATTGAAACCGCCGCCACAGAAGTCACCAGCGCCATTGTCGCGGCAACCTCAACCAACCTTGCTGCCGTATTACCCTTTTTATTCATCAGCGGGCTCATCGGTTTACTCTTCAGAGAGCTGATATTTACTATTTCGGCGGCCATCCTATCGTCCATGTTGGTCGCCTTAACGCTCGTGCCTGCACTTGCAGCGTCCATTAAAGAAACGCGTCAATCTTGGTTTCGCAAAGGCATAGAAAGCGTTCAGCGCAGCTTGCAAAAAGGGTATCTCTTTATATTAAAGCCGAGTTTGTCTTTATCATGGCTTATTGTGGCCATTTTCATTGCTGGTATGGCATTTTCCACTCAACAGCTCATGCAAAGTAAGCAAAGTTTCCTCCCTAAAATGGATGAAGGCAGAATCGCGGTGAGCATTCGTGCTGATAGTGACATCCAACTGGATGATATGGACTCTCTGGTCAAACGTATTGAAACCATTATTCAAACGCAACCTTATGTCACGGATGTTTACACCCAAGTCGGAGGCTTTGTGTTTGGTCGTTCACAATTTGAATCAAGCAATTACAGCAGCTTAACCATTCAATTACAGCCTATGGCGCAACGCCAACAGTCCTCTCGCGCTTGGATTAAACAAGCTCAGAAAGCCATTAAGGCCGTTAAAATTCCGGGGGTAAGCATTCGCATGCGAACCAGTGGCATTAGAGGAATACGCTTAAGCAGTGGTGACGATGACTTGAGCTTAAGAATACAAGGTAACAACCTCAACCAACTGAGAACCATTGCTGATAGCTTGTTGCTACAACTGAGCTCAGTAAAAGGTCTCGGCAATTTAGATCATTCATTGCAAGACGTAAAACAAGAATTAACCCTTGAGTTACGCGCGCAAAGACTCGCCCAGTACCAGCTCGATACAACCACTGTCGCCAAGCATATAGAAGCGGTGATTAATGGTGAAATTGTGTCCGATTTTGTTGAAAATGACCAAAGCTACAACATTAGGATTCGCTACCCTGAAGACCAATTTGAGCAGATGGAAACCATTCAAAATTTACGCATTCCACTCCCCAATGACGCTCAAACGCAAATACAACTTCAAGACATTGCCGACATTCACCTAACCCCATCTCCGGCGAACATTAAGCGTGATAACCAACAACGTATTGTTGAGATATCGGCGTCGTTATCGGGTGACTTAGATTTTGAAACTATTTTTAAAGACATCCAAGCAATCACGGATGCATTCCCAATGCCTGAAGGGTTCATTTTGTATGAAGGCGGCACACTTAAAAACTATCAGGAAAACAAACTACTCAGCCAACAACTGCTGCTACTTGCCATTTTTTTAGTGTTTGTTGTGATGGCCGTTCAATACGAATCGTTAAAAGACCCTTTTATTATTTTGCTCAGTATCCCTTTCACTCTCATTGGCATTCATTTAGGGATTACTGTATTTGATATCCCTATTTCCATGCCAGTCTGGCTCGGGGGCATTATGTTGGCGGGTATTGTGGTCAATAACGCCATTGTTTTGGTCGAATACATTGAGATAGAGCGGCCAAAACACAGCACCAAAAGAGCGGCTATTTTGCAGGCTGCAAAACTAAGGCTGCGGCCTATATTAATGACAACCTTAACCACCGTTGCAGGCATGCTCCCGCTTGCGCTCGGCTTAAGTGAAGGCTCTGAAATGCTAAGACCTCTCGCCATTACAATTGTAATGGGTCTTAGCTTTTCGTTGCTAGTGAGTTTATTATTGATACCAATATTGTATGATTTATTAAGCCGGGAGAAAACAATATGAGACTGTCATTCCCCATTGCCTACATGATTTTTATTACCTGGGTATCCAGTATTCCCGGCAAAGCGAACGACGACATCGTGGGTGGTTTCATTTTTACGTTGCTCACGCCTAGCTTACAAAATTTACTCCACATTCCAGCCTTTGCCTTACTCATGCTTTTATGGCTGTATGCACTGGAACAATCGACGAACCTCTCCACGCGCATAATTGTCGCATTTTTCATCACCGTAAGTTTCGCGGGGCTTGACGAATGGCACCAATCTTTTGTGTTAGGCCGATACGGTACAACAATGGATTTTGTAACGGATTGCATTGGCGCCAGCATCATGACTTTTGCTTATTTGAGCTATCAAAAAAAAGGGCAAGCAAACAACGCATTCAAGCAAAAATAACGGATGAGCTAACGTAACAACCAGGATTCCCCTTCAAGACCTGCCACAACAAACTGAACACCGTTTGAAAACTGAATATGTACTGAGTCCTTGTGTTTGAACACAGTCATCGTTTCACCCGGTAAGGACAGCATCAAGTCCCCACCTTGCAGCACACCTAAATTCATACGCTGAGCGCCAGCTTCTGATTCACACTTAAAATCATCAAAGATCACGAAAGAACTAACCACGCCCTCAACGTCAAGTGTCACTGTCAGTTCATTACCAAATGACACCGCTTGCACCAACCCCGCTATTAGTCTTGTTACCACCTGAAATTGTCCTTCTGAATAAGCTACTATATGATGAATCGTTTTTGTTAGGGTGAGCAAGCTTAAAGCTCGCCATAATCACACTAATCATGAGAGGAACAGCATGTCTAAAGATGCAATTTTAGTCACCGGTGGTGCAGGCTATATAGGCAGCCACGTTGTCCGTCAACTCGGTGAACAAGGCGAAACCGTTGTTATTTTAGACAACCTATCAACAGGCTTTAAAGAATCTCTTTTATACGGCGAGCTCATTGTTGGCGATACCGGCGACCAAGTATTAGTGCGTAAAATATTAAAAGAGCATAACATCAAATCGGTCATGCATTTTGCAGCACACACCATCGTGCCAGAATCTGTTGAGCAACCTTTAAAATATTATCTAAACAACACCGCCAATACTCGCAGCTTATTAGAATGTTGTTCTGAGGCGGGTGTGGATCATTTCATTTTCTCATCAACTGCCGCTGTTTACGGTATTGCTGAAGAAGAAGCGGTTACCGAAGAGACCAAGCTTTCACCTATTAACCCTTACGGCACGTCAAAACTCATGAGCGAATGGATGCTCAGAGATTTATCGTTTGCCACACCGCTCCGCCACGTTGCACTGCGCTATTTTAATGTTGCAGGCTCAGACCCTGAAGGCCGAATTGGGCAATCAACCAAAAATGCCACACTGCTGATCAAGGTTGCAGCAGAGGCGGCAATCGGTAAACGAGAAAAGGTCTATATTTTTGGCACCGACTATCCAACACCTGATGGCACGGGCGTCAGAGACTATATTCATGTTGACGACTTGGCTTCAGCGCATGTCAGTGCACTCAATTACCTACGCCAAGGGGGTGACTCAATCACAATGAATTGTGGTTATGGCCACGGCTATAGCGTCAGGGAAGTGTTAGATACCGTTGGCAAAGTTAATGGAAAACCATTGAACATTGTTGAAGAACCAAGACGAGCAGGCGACCCACCCGCGTTAATCGCCAAGGTTGATCTCATTCACAAAACGTTAGATTGGCAGCCAAAGTACGATGATCTAGAAAAGATCGCAGAAAGCTCGATAAACTGGGAAATCAATAAAAAATACTAGCCAGGCGTTCATAAAATAGGTGCTTACTGCTGTAACCACCTATTTTATTTCATTTAATCTTCAACCTCTTCAATCCAGGCCATTTGAATCGCTTCTAATATTCGCTCACCTGAGCGATCTGGGTCATCTTCAAAGCGATCTAACGCACAAACCCACTCATGAAGATCAGTAAAACGAATGGTTTTCGGATCCACATCAGGGTGTGCATCTAACAAGTCCAATGCGATATCTAAAGTATCAACCCACTTTAAGCTCATGATGACTCCTTAATGGTTTTCTGAAACCATATTGATCGTATATTTAGGTACTTCGATCACTAAGTCCTCAGTACCGATAATGGCTTGACAACTTAATCTAGAATCAGGCTCTAGCCCCCATGCTTTATCCAACAAGTCATCTTCTAACTCATCAGATTCTTCCATAGAATCAAACCCTTCTCTAACAACAATGTGGCAAGTAGTGCACGCACAAGATTTTTCACAAGCATGCTCAATATCAATGCCATTAGCCAATGCGGCATCACAGATCGTAATTCCAGGTTCGGCTTCAAATGCAGCGCCATCTGGGCACATTTCAGCGTGAGGTAAAAATATTAGTTGCGGCATGTCTATTCCCTATTTTGTCTCAAATTCATCAATACTTTTACCAGCCATCATCGTTGTCACACTTTGATTCATTCTACTGGCAACATACGTTTCACTGGCTTTCTCAACACCCTTAATGGCATCTAAAATATCACCAGTGACATCTGAGGAAGCACGGATTGTTTTTAATTGCGCAACAGACTGATCAATGACTTTACGCTCATCTTCTGTCAACAATTGCTCTCCATCTTTTGCGAGCGCTGACTCAATAGCTTCAATGACTCGATCAGCTTCTACTTGCTGCTCATGCAGTTTACGCGCATCCATATCCACTTTTGCATTGGCCATTGAGTCACGTAACATTGATTCAATTTCTGTATCCGTTAAACCATACGAAGGCTTCACGACAATGTCACTTTGAATACCACTGGACTGTTCCATTGCATTCACACTCAGCAACCCGTCCGCATCAACTTGAAAGGTCACTCTAATTTTTGCAGCACCTGCCACCATCGGCGGAATACCACGCAATTCAAAACGCGCTAAAGATCGTACATCCGAGACTAATTCTCTTTCCCCTTGCACAACATGCAAAGCTAAGGCCGTTTGACCATCTTTAAACGTGGTAAAATCTTGTGCTCGTGTCGTTGGAATGGTTGCATTGCGAGGAATAATTTTTTCCACTAATTTTCCCATTGTCTCAATACCCAGTGACAATGGAATCACATCGAGCAATAACATCTCATCATCTGAGCGATTACCGACAAGCACATCTGCTTGAATAGCCGCGCCAATAGCGACAACACGATCAGGGTCTATAGAGACCAGTGGTTCTGACTGAAAAAACTTAGCCACTTCGGCTCGTACGAAAGGCACCCGAGTGGAACCTCCAACCATCACCACTTGTTCAATTTCATCTTTAGCGAGACCGGCATCTCTGAGCACCTGACGACATGGCTTGATGGCTTTTTTTACTAAAGGCGCGAGCAGTGAATTCAGTGTTTCTAAGTCTAAACTGCCTTGCCACGCTTGACCAGCCAACTCAATATCGATGGTAATAGCGGCCTGATCTGTTAGCGCTTCTTTGCTATCTCTAGCCGTTTTCATGAGTACACGCTGGTCTGTATGGCTTAATGTCGCGTTTTCCAGCGCCATTTGCAGTAAGATCCATTGAGCGATGGCTTGATCAAAATCATCGCCACCTAAGGCAGTGTCACCAGCCGTTGCTAATACCTCAAAAACACCTTTACTGAGCCGCAAAATGGAAATATCAAAGGTTCCACCACCCAAATCAAAAATCGCATGCACACCTTCTGCAGCATGATCTAAACCATAGGCTACAGCTGCAGCTGTCGGTTCATTTAATAAACGTAACACGTTTAAACCGGCTAATGTTGCGGCATCCTTTGTGGCTTGGCGCTGAGCATCGTCAAAATAAGCAGGCACAGTGACCACCACCCCAACTAACTCACCACCCAAAGTTTCTATAGCACGCTGGTGTAACGTTTTTAAAATGTCAGAAGACACTTCAACCGCACTCACACCACCTGCAACTGTTTTGATTTTAGGAACAACAGAGTCATCTTCTAAAAACTCGTAAGGCAACTGCTGCCCAAGTGCTTTAATATCATCAACCCCACGCCCCATCATTTGCTTCACCGATGAAATGGTGTTTAACGGGTCGCTAATGGCCTGTTGCATTGCCTCAAGACCAACAACTGGGCTCAAGCCCTCTTGATAGCGAACAACTGAGGGCAGAATGCCACTACCGACATCGCCTGTCAGGACATCAGCTTGGCCACTACGCACACTCGCAATTAATGAGTTTGTCGTCCCTAAATCGATCCCTGCAGCAAGTCTATGCTGATGAGCAACTGTCGATTGGCCAGGCTCAGAAATTTGTAACAATGCCATTGATTTACCTAAGAGGTCTGGTGGGTTAAGCGTCGTCTAACTTTGCTTCAATGTGAGAAATTTCTGCAATCAATTTATCAAAAAATTGCAGCTTCTGAGTCATCACGTGGATGGTGTCATACTCAGGTTCAGAGTGACCAAATGCATTTTGTATAGAACGAATCATGGCTTTTTTCTGCGCTATCACTTGATCGCCAATCTCATCTAATGTGTCGTAAGGATCATCCTGATGAGGAGCTTCACTCACCGACTCCCGTAACATCATCTGTTCCATTAAAAACGCAGGGTCTAACTGAACTTTATTTGCATCCGGATCATAGGACTGGAGCCTTAATAAGTAAAGCGCCCGTCGTAAAGGGGATTTTAAGGTTTCGTGAGCTTCGTTCGTTAACGTCGCTTGCTGCATAGATAAGCGTTTGTCCGCATCTGATGCATTCACAAATTTATCAGGATGAACCGAGGCTTGTCGAATTCGAAACTGTTGAGACAAGTTAGCTTCATCCACCGCATAGGATTGTGGCAATGCGAACAACTCAAAATAATTTTTGGACAAATCGCGATGCATTGACTTATACCGTGAAACTTTCACCGCAACCACATTCACCATTTGCATTTGGGTTGGTGAACTTAAAGCCTTCATTTAGGCCTTCTTTGCCATAGTCTACTTCTGTGCCGTCGAGGTACAACAAACTTTTAGGGTCTATAAAAACTTGCACACCATGGTCTTCAAAGACAGCATCATCTGCATCAGCCGCATCCACAAACTCCATCACATAGGCCATACCAGAACAACCTGAGGTTTTAACCCCCAAACGCAAGCCAACACCTTTACCCCTTCCGGCTAAATATGTTTTCACTCGATCCGCAGCTGTTTCTGTAAATGTAATGCCCATGACTAACCCTTTAATTAACCTTGTTTAGATTTGATATCTTCAACGGCAGCTTTAATCGCATCTTCCGCTAACACTGAGCAATGCACTTTCACAGGTGGTAATGCCAGCTCTTCTGCGAGTTCCGTATTTTTGATTTGCTGAGCTTCATCTAATGTTTTGCCTTTAACCCATTCAGTTAATAAGCTACTAGATGCAATTGCAGAACCACAACCATACGTTTTAAATTTGGCATCTTCTATCACGCCGTCATCGTTCACTTTGATTTGCAGACGCATCACATCGCCACACGCAGGTGCACCCACCATGCCAGTACCAACATTCTTATCTTCTGCATCAAGTACACCAACGTTGCGTGGGTTCTCGTAATGGTCGATCACTTTATCGCTATAAGCCATGTCTATTCCTTAAAATAATTAATGAGCCGCCCACTGGACGCTATCTAAATCGATGCCTGCTTTAAACATGTCCCATAGTGGCGACAGGTCTCGCAATTTCTTAACTTTTTCGTGCATTACCGAGATCACAAATTCTACTTCTTCCATTGTGCTGTAACGGCCAAAAGTAAATCGAATTGAACTATGGGCTAATTCATCATTGCGGCCAATCGCTCGTAAAACATAAGATGGCTCAAGACTTGATGAGGTACATGCAGAGCCAGATGACACAGCCAAATCTTTCAATGCCATAATCAATGACTCACCTTCAACAAAGTTAAAGCTGATGTTCATATTGCCTGAAACACGTTGCTCTAAATCGCCGTTTAGATAGACTTCTTCCATATCTTTCACGCCATCGTACAAACGGTCGCGCAATTTCACGATACGCGCATTGTCTTCATGCATTTCAGCTTTTGCAATTCTAAAGGCTTCACCCATACCCACAATTTGATGTGTTGCAAGCGTCCCTGAGCGCATACCACGCTCATGACCACCGCCATGCATTTGTGCTTCGATACGAATACGGGGCTTACGACGTACATATAATGCGCCGATCCCTTTAGGACCATATATTTTGTGTGCCGAGAAGGACATCAAGTCCACTTTCAATGTGCTTAAATCAATATCCACTTTACCAGCGCTTTGCGCTGCATCGACATGGAAAATAATTTTATTCGCTCGAGCAAGCTCACCAATCGCAGCAATATCTTGGATAACACCAATCTCATTATTCACGTGCATAATCGAAATCAGTGTTGTTTCTGGGCGAATGGCTGCTTTAATTTTTTCAATATCAATTAAACCATTTGCTTCAGGGTCAAGGTAAGTGACTTCAAACCCTTCTCTTTCTAATTGACGCATGGAGTCCAAAACCGCTTTATGCTCAGTTTTGCAAGTAATCAAGTGGTTGCCGCGAGTCTTGTAAAAGTGTGCAGCCCCTTTAATCGCTAAGTTATCAGACTCTGTTGCACCCGATGTCCAAACGATTTCTTTAGGGTTAGCATTGACTAAATCAGCAACATATTGGCGTGCTTTATCAATTTCTTCATCGGCTTTCCAGCCGAATGTATGAGACCGTGACGCAGGGTTACCAAAATTCCCTTCAAGTGTTAGGCACTCAGCCATTTTTTCAGCAACGCGAGGATCGCAAGGCGTCGTTGCAGAATAATCTAAATATATCGGAAGTTGCATAGTGTTTACCGCTCTCTCACAGACTGTAGGGTTTGGGATAAAGAAAATTTTAAACTTTGTTGCGTTGAATGCTTGGCTTCGTGATTTTGCACTAATTGCCCGAGAGTAACGCCCGATAAAAAGCCGTTAATTTGCTGACTTAAAGACTCCCATAAATCATGGGTTAGACACTGGCCATTATCTTTACAGTTAGAAAGCCCGCCACAAGATGTCGTTTCCACTTTCTCATCAACGGCTAAAATGACATCTGCAATGCTAATATCCATGGGGTCTAACGCTAGGCGATAGCCTCCGCCAGGCCCACGAACACTGTCAACCAGACCTTTCTTACGAAGCCGGCGAAACAACTGCTCTAAGTAGGAAAGGGAAATATTTTGACGCTGAGAAATTCCTGCAAGTGCAATCGGCCCAGACGCCTTATGTAACGCTAAGTCAAAGACTGCTGTTACTGCATACCGACCTTTCGTGGTTAATTTCACAAATTTCACCCTATTCATTCAATGTGGTGAAATATACAAAGCCCGACTGATTTAGTCAAGTATTTTTCAATCCACTTTTTTCTTGGGTTTTTTGTGTAAATAGTTGAAATATATCTGGATATTATTCTTATTAGTATTTTATAAAAATCAAACTTATTGTTTTATCGATTTCTAATGGCGCAAATTATGCCTTATCCCACTTAAATATCAAGCCTAGCAGCGAAATAGACCGCTTCTAAGTCTTCTCTATGCCCTCAATTGAGTCAATATTATCTTGGGTACTGCAAGCGGAGACAATTTCGCAACTTTCCAAATTAGGGTCTTGCAATGCATCCAACTCTGTCCCCATGTCATTCAACGCACTGCACATTTCAGTCATTTTACTGTCGGTTTTATGGATGTGATCCAAAATGCAATTAATGGCATGAGCAACAGGATCAGGCATATCACTTTGAGTGCCATACGCATCAAACCCCATTTTTTCTGCCGTTTTCTTACGCCGAACAGTCTTAACATCCTTTGATTTTTTAATAATACGCCCAGGAATACCCACCACTGTCGCCCCCGCAGGTACATCCTTTAGAGCAACCGCATTAGAGCCAACACGAGCTCCATCTCCTATAAAAATAGGACCCAATACTTTTGCCCCAGCGCCTATCACCACATCATTGCCTAATGTTGGGTGTCGCTTCCCCGCACTCCAACTTGTACCTCCGAGTGTCACCGCATGATATAAAGTACAGTCATTGCCAATTTCAGCGGTTTCTCCAATCACGACCCCCATGCCATGGTCAATAAAAAAACGCCGACCTATCTTCGCACCAGGGTGGATTTCAATACCGGTAAAAAAACGTGCAACGTTTGACAATACTCGCGCCAACCACTTTGCCCCCCACCCCCACAACCGATGACTCGCACGATGCATTATAATGGCGTGCACACCAGGGTAGGTCGTTATTACCTCAAACTTATTCCTGGCAGATGGGTCTCTATCAAAAACGCAACGAACATCTTCTCGAATTCTATCGAACATTTTTTAGGTACTCTATTTTTTTGCCTTGCGCTGCACTCCAGACACCTCGCAGTAAATTGTGCTCTTTTGGTTCTAATTGTGCCCGGTTAAAGATCCGGCGCAACTTTAACATTAACTGCCCAGGATTCGTTGGGTCTAGAAACTCAAGATCAATCAAAGTCGCTTCTAAGTGCTTATAAAACTGTTCCATATCCTCTACAGGCACTAACTCTCTTTCTGTTTCGGGCTCTTTATGACCTAAGGCTGCCATTCTCAACTCATAACAAATCACCTGAACTGATTGGGCTACATTCAAAGAACTGTAGTCTGGGTTGGCAGGGATATGCAGCCGATACTGGCAGTGCTGCAGCTCTTCATTAGTGAGCCCTGTACGCTCCCGACCAAACACAATGGCAATTTGTTGCTTAGCAAATTCACCCGATACTCGCACTCCAGCCTCACTAGGGGACAATGTAATGCAATCATGCGAACGTGGCCTAGCACTTGAACCAATCACCACCGTACACCCGACAATGGCCTCTTCTAAGGTATCTACAATTTTAGCTTCCGCCAATATGTTATCTGCGCTAGCAGCCATTGCCGTAGCCTTGCCACTTGGGTATTCCTGAGGTTTTACCATAACCAATTGACTCAACCCCATATTTTTCATTGCCCGGGCTGTCGCGCCAATATTTCCAGGATGAGAGGTTTCTACTAAGACAATTCGAACATGATCAAACATAACATAGGCCCTTTATATGATTGCCGTACACTAACGCATTTTGTCACTAGAAGAAATCTGTTATGCTCTACGCCGCTTAGGAACAACGATAAGGTCATCACAATGCATCCCATGTTAAACACTGCCATTCGCGCTGCCCGTAATGCGGCTCGAGTAACCATTCGCTATATTGATAGCGTCGATGCACTCACCGTTGACACCAAAGGTTTAAATGATTTTGTCAGCGAAGTGGACAAGCAAGCTGAAGCTGAAATCATTAACACCATAAAACGTGCCTACCCTGAGCACAGCATTTTTGCAGAGGAAAGCGGCGAGCATGAAGGCAATGATTTTCAATGGATTATTGACCCTTTGGACGGCACAACGAACTACCTCCATGGCTTTCCTCAGTTTTCAATCTCCATCGCTTTAAGATATAAAAACTCACTCGAACAAGCCGTCATTTATGACCCACTTCGCGATGAACTATTCACAGCAAGTAAAGGCTCTGGCGCCTATCTAAATGATAAACGTATACGCGTTGCCAACAGAAAAACGTTGGATGGCTCTTTACTGGGCACCGGCTTTCCATTTAAAGCGCAAGGTGAAATAGACCACTACCTAAAAACGTTTAAAGCACTTTTTTTACAAGCAGCTGACATTCGTCGCCCAGGCTCTGCAGCACTAGATTTAGCCTATGTTGCAGCTGGCCGGCTTGATGGTTTCTGGGAAATGAAGCTGTCCCCATGGGACATTGCAGCCGGTGTTTTGTTAATTCAAGAAGCAGGCGGTATTGTGAGTGATTTTGCAGGCAACAAAGAATTCTTCAGTTCTGGCAATGTGGTTGCTGGCAACCCGAAAATTCATCCTCACATCGTAAAAACAATGACAGACAACTTACCTGAGCACTTGTTAAAATAAAGCATAACACTGCACACCACTGACAAGGTCTATAATGTATAGATACTGACAGTGGGAGAGCCACGTGCGACCAATTCCTAAATTATTGCTATTACTAAGTTTACTGACAGGCCTTCAAGCGCCAGCTTTCTGCAGTAGCAAGATTATCCCTCTACATACCATCAGCTCGCCTGACCACCTGAACCGAACCTTTAGCCAGTTACAAAACTCTGCCATTCACACTAAATTCCACCGTTTATTCATTTTAGACCGCAGCAATCACCACATTCGACTCCTGAGCCAACACACTCTGGCGCCTGCTCTCGTCATAGGCGACAAACGACTTCGCTTTCCTCAAGACTTAACCATCACCCCTGATGGTTTTTTATTGGTTGCTGATGGCAAACAAGGGAATATCTTAAAGTGGAATTTAAACCCGCATTTTCCGGCTTACACCAAAACTGTTCATTTTGACCAAACCATCAATGCCATTGCCTCGCTCAGTAAAGATGAGTACCTCATTTTAGATAAATACCGCAATAAGTTAACGCTCATTAAAAATGACCGCCCCATTTGGAAGATTAGCGGTTTTGGCTCAGGCGTTTCAGAATTTAAACAACCCACTGATATTGCGGTGTTTAACAAGACGATTTATATTGCTGACCCAGGCAACCACAGGGTCAGCGCCTTCAACGAGAGGCTGAAGCCACTGTTCACAATTAATGCCGATCCTAAGCACCCTTTCATCAAGCCAAGTACAATTACAACCGATGAGAAAGGCTTTCTCTATATTGCAGATGAAGCAAGGCACACTGTGTACATTTTTGACGGGCAACACCAGTTTGTTCGCAGCATTAATCATTTACCTAATGCTAGGCAAAAAAATTTATATAGACCAACAGGGCTTTCTGCACAAGAGGGAAAGTTATGGATAAACACACCAAATGGCATTTATGTGTTCCAGTTAACACATTGGCACAATGAGTGACTGTTAGCTGTTCATTTTTTGTTCAGGTTCAGCGATACTTAAAACATATCATTAAGATCGTGGAGAAAAAGAATGCAACATTCACTCTATAATACATTTGCCCTAGAGCTCACTATGCAAGACGTCATGGACAACATGACAGAGCTTTCCACAGAACTGTCCTATGACTTTAACTCAGGCGGGTTTGAAATTTTATCCATAGAGCCTGAACATGAGGACAACGTGATTGCTATGCCTCTGCAGGATACTGCTCACTAATCGTGTGACCCGGCATTCGTCACGCACAGAGTAAGCACGCTAGATCCAGCGTGCAAAGCGTGAGCTTACTCGCAGAGAGCTGTTGCAGGGCAGAAACAGCAAACGGCAGAATAGCGACTACTTAACTTTCGCTTTTTTGAGCAGAGCCTTTACAAAATGGACAGGAATGGCATAGGTAATACCGCTAGGCTTTGCCAAGATTGACTCTTTGGTCTCTTTAATTAAAACCTTATTCACCACCCCTATAACCCGCCCTTCTTCATTAAACACAGGGCTACCACTGTTACCAGGGTACGCTGTCGCATCCAACTGGAAAACACCAAAGGGCTCACGTAACCGCCTTATCATCTGTGGACTCAAGCGACTGGCTGAATCCTGAGGAATCACATTTGGGGTAATTGCAGAAATAATGCCGCGGTGCGTCACAGGGTACACACCCAACACACTGCCAATAGGGAAGCCAATAAAAAAGATAGAAGTCCCCTCTTCCACTTGCTTAGATTGGCTTAGTTGAGTTGATGCCAAAGATGATTTTTTTAATCGCAGCAAAGCAAGATCATTAATTTTATCCTGAGCAATAATATCAACAGCATGTACTTTTGCTTTTTTACCGGTGCCAGAAATCACCGTTAACTGTTCTTTCTTGGTAAAATCCAATTCAGGAACGACATGGTTGTTTGTAATAATATAGCGCCCTCCCGCAACCACAAAACCAGTCCCTAAAATGGATTGCTGAGGCCTACGAGTAGGAATATAAGTGCCCACACCAACGATAGAAGGTTTGATTTTTTTAACAAGTTCAGGCAACGATTGAGCAAGAGACAAATTGGCAGAAAAGCAGCACAAAGCCACAACCAAACATTGTATCACCGCCAATACATAGGACGGGCTATTTTGGGTGGAGTTACTCAAAAGACAGCTGCTTCAGGTAGGCTTTAAATGACTCAGCGACTTCAGGGTGCATCATTGCCATCTCTACCGTCGCCTCTAGATAACCCAGTTTTGAACCACAGTCATACCGCTTCCCACCAATCTCCATCCCATAGACTGATTCTGTTTTTAACATGGCCGCAATGGCATCTGTTAACTGTATTTCACCACCGCGGCCTCTCTCAGTTAAACTTAAATGGTGAAAAATACTCGGGGATAAAATATACCGACCAATCACTGCCAGTGTTGATGGCGCCTCTTCGACGGCAGGTTTTTCAACCATACTGGACACTTTGGTTAATCGCTCACCGGTTTTCTCACCAGCAATAATCCCATACGAGCTCACCTGTGCTTCTGGCACATTTGTCACCCCTAAAACAGAACCATGCATTTTAGAGTGAACATCAATCATCCTCGACAAACAACCCGCACCATCACAATGCAACAAGTCATCGGCTAAAAGCACTGCAAAAGGGTCTGAACCGACAACATGCTCAGCACACAATACGGCATGCCCTAACCCTAATGCTTCAGCTTGACGTATATAAACACAATTAACATGAGGGGGAATAATACTTTGAACAATCTCGAGAAGTTGCTTTTTACCCGCCATTTCCAGCTCATTTTCTAACTCATAAGCTTTATCGAAATGATCCATAATGGAGTTTTTAGAACGCCCAGTCACAAAGATAAGCGTATCAATACCTGCCGCAACCGCCTCTTCAACCGCGTATTGAATCAATGGCTTATCAACGATGGGTAACATTTCTTTCGGACTCGCTTTAGTTGCGGGTAAAAAGCGCGTACCCAAACCCGCAACAGGAAAAACAGCCTTCTTAATCGACATAACTCACCTAGACACAATTAGCCATTGTTAATCATTAACTATAGAACATATCCCTCATTTATGGCTCTTCATCTTCCTCAATGTCTGCCCCCTCTTTCTCTGGTGGCATGAGATCCGCTTTACTAATTCCCATCACTAATGCTGTTGTACTTGCTACGTAAATAGAGGAATAGGTTCCGACCAGCACACCAATAATCAATGCCAAAGCAAAACCAAACATGACCTCCCCCCCGAGAGACAATAATGCAACCAAAACGAGCAATGTCGTAAACGATGTCGTTAAGGTACGAGAAAGTGTCTGGTTAAGTGAGCTATTTATCACTTCCTCAGAAGTGCCTTTACGCATTTTACGGAAATTCTCACGAATCCGGTCAAAAACCACAATGGTGTCATTCAAAGAATAACCAATAACAGCCAATATGGCGGCCAATACGGTTAAATCAAAGCCAATCTGAAACAACGAGAAGACACCCAATACGATAACGACATCATGAATTAAAGCGGCAACAGAACCGACCGCAAACCGATACTCAAACCTTAAAGCCACATAAATTAAGATACCGATTAAGGTATACAGCATGGCTAAACCACCATCTTCGGTCAGTTCTTTACCAATTTGGGGCCCCACAAACTCAACCCGCTGAACTTTAATCTCCCCCGAATACGATTGCTTTAATAAATGAATCACTTTCGTGCTCACTTTAGCATCGGTTCCACCTTCTTTTGGCGGGATACGAATCATGACATCCTTAGAAGTATCTACTTTTAGGATAATGGTGTTCTCAAAGCCACCCGCATCAAGAACCGGACGAATATCAGTATCTAGTTCTACGGATTTGTCGTATTGCACCTCAAGTAAAACACCGCCGGTGAAATCAATACCCAAATCAAAACCACGAAACATGAATGACAGAAGCGAAATCACAACTAACGCACCGGATATCCAGACGGTAGTTTTGCGCTTACTTAAAAAATCAATATGAAAATTTGCCTGCATGATGAACCCTAAATTAAATGTTGAGTTTTTTGACAGATTTCCCGCCATACATAAAGTTGATAATGGCTCTTGTCCCCATGATGGCTGTGAACATCGAGGTGAGAATTCCGATGGCTAACGTCACCGCAAATCCTTTAATGGCACCCGTACCAAAACTGAACAGCACGATGGCTGCTAACAAAGTGGTAATGTTCGCATCCGCAATGGTCGAGAGTGCTTTTTCATAACCGGCATGAATACTGAGTTGTGGTGAAGAGCCATTGCGAATTTCTTCTTTAATCCGCTCGAACACCAGTACATTCGCATCAACGGCCATACCTACTGTCAACACAATACCGGCAATACCGGGCATTGTTAAAGTTGCCTGTAACAACGATAAAACAGCAACAATTAAGACCAGGTTAAGTGTCAGGGCAAAGTTTGCAACCAATCCAAAAGCTCTGTAATACACCGCCATGAATATCAACACAAGTACAAAGCCAACGACGACAGAAGTCCGCCCTTTATCGATATTTGCCTGACCTAAGCTAGGACCGATGGTTCGTTCTTCAATGAAATACATTGGAGCCTTTAAGGAACCTGCTCGTAACAACAAGGCAAAACGTGACGCTTCTTTAGAACTATCTAACCCCGTTACTTGAAAGCGCGAAGAAAACTGCCCTTGAATAGTTGCAACGTTGATCACTTCTTTGGTTTCGATAAAACGTTTTTGGTACTCGCCATCCTCATTAATAATGGGCTTACCGTCTTTATCCCGCTTAATTTTGACTTTTTTCTCAATAAAAATAACCGCCATTGGCTTTTTCAGGTTTGCCGCGGTTGTTCTATCCATTTCCCTTGCGCCGATACTATCTAAGCGAATACTGACAGAAGGTTGACCATTTTCATCAACACCCGCTTTCGCAAAAGTAATGTGATCCCCGGTTGTAATCACACGGGTCTTCAGCAAAATTTCGCCCTGACCACGACGTTTAAATCGCTTGGCGCCAGCAGGAACACGTCTAGATTCTGCAGATTGCAACCCTTCATAGACCATTCTAAATTCTAATGTTGCGGTTGCACCTAACACTTCCTTGGCATACGCGGAATCTTGAATACCAGGCAATTGCACCACAACACGTTCGTCACCTTGGCGTTGAATAATAGGTTCAGCAACGCCCAGTTCATTTACTCGATTACGTAAGGTCGTTATATTTTGCTCTAACGCAAACGCTTTCACTTCCCTAATCGCAGCCTCTTTTTGTTTTACATTGAGCGCAAAACGGTCACCCGCATCACTTTCATACAAGATAACCTGCTCATAATCTTTATGAATCAAGTCATACGCAGCATCTCGGTCTTGATCCGTTTTAAAGGTAAACTCTATATGATCCGCTCGAATGGTGTGGCGCATGCCTCGGATACGGTTCTTTTTAATGAGCCTGGCCATTTCTTTATCCAGCTCTAAATACGACTTAGCAATGGCCGCAGTCATATCGACTTCCATTAAAAAGTGCAATCCACCCCGTAAATCTAGCCCGAGATACATAGGTTGGCCACCCGCACCTTTCAACCAATCTGGCGTGGTGGGAGCAAGGTTTAATGCGACGGTATAATCAGTGAATGTGGCTCTCACTTTATCCGAGGCTTTAAGCTGCGATTCCGTGTCCTTAAACCGAACCAATAACTGGCCATCAGCAAGTTCAGAGCCCTTCACATCAACCTGAATACTTTGTAGTAACTCAGTCACCTTTTTCTGAAAAGCCTCATCAACTTTAAACTCAGCTTTAGAGCTTGTTACTTGTATGGCCGGATCACTGACATAAAGATTCGGCATAGCGAAAAGCAGGCCAAATAGAACCACAAATATTATGAGGCCATATTTCCAGGCGGGATATTGATTCATCATACTGTTTTAGTCTCGCAACACTTATATTGAAATAGCGCTTTAGTTATTATACGTTTTTGGCTTCTTTCATCGTGCCTTTTGGCATCAATGCACCAACAGCTTGGCGTTGAAGAAGTAAAGTAATCCCCTCACCTGCTTCGACAGTTAAAAAGTTATCACCCACATTGACTATTTTGGCCAATACACCACCATTAGTGACAATTTCATCGCCTTTTTTTAGCTCGGAAATCATCAACTTTTGCTCTTTCATACGCTTAGACTGTGGACGTATCAGCATAAAGTAGAACACAACCATGATTAAGACCAAGGGTAAAATACCAGCAAGTGCACTTGGCTCTTGACCGCCAGCGGCTGCATGTGCATCTGAGATAAAAAACGAGAGTAACGATTCCATTCACTTTTCCTTAAGTTGTAACTTGAACAAGAACGCTTACCGTATGGGCAAGACAAGAGTTATTCAAGGGTTAAAAATTCGGCGTCCATTATGGCATAAATACTGCGACGAATGTACCCAAGCTTTTTCATGAAAAGCTCAAATAATTCCGCGGCTTCGATCTGCGTAAAATTTGCTGACAAATGCGGAAAATTGCTTCTGCTCAATGGCTTCCCGAATCTCTTCCATCAATTTTTGGTAGTAACGTAGATTATGAATGGTATTCAGCCTTGCACCCAAAATCTCACCGCAGCGGAATAAGTGTCGCAAATACGCCCGACTATAATGCTGACAGGTGTAACAGTCACACGTTTCATCTAGCGGCTTAGTATCTTCCTGGTACCGGCTATTTTTAATACGAACATCACCAAACCGGGTAAACAAGTGGCCATTACGGGCATTTCTTGTTGGCATAACACAGTCAAACATATCAATACCACGAGAAACGGACTCAACGATATCTTCAGGCTTACCCACCCCCATCAAATAACGGGGTTTATCTGCAGGCAACATTGGGTTCAAGTGTTCTAATACTCGGTCCCGGTCTTCTTTTGGCTCACCAACGGCCAAACCACCCACGGCATAACCATCAAATCCAAT
>JABHGC010000051.1 GCA_018672285.1 Methylococcales bacterium | reverse complement strand
TTCTTCTTTAAATTCTTTTGGATAAGTTTTGTATGGTCGTTTCTTGTTCATGATCACCTCGATAGTTGATAATATTATCCCTTATCAAAGTGTCCGGTTCCATTAGACCAGAACATGCTCTCTGATTTTTGGCAAACCGTATCATTAGTGAACCCTATTTTATACATGGTGAATGCTTTTCGATATGGGCTGCTCGGCATATCTGATGTCAATCTTGTCGCAGCGTACAGCATCATTTTGCTATTCATCACCACACTCACCGCAATTGCCTTATACTTGCTTAAAAATGGTGTCGGCATTAAAGAATGATGGCCAAAAATCACAGACAATTGTAAACTTTATAAACTTAATACATTCCTACAATATGAAACCATAATAACAAAGGCTGATTTTTATGAACGATAATGTTCGCAACCAAGCTGTAGAGCGTAAAACTGCATTACTTGAAACCATCAAGCGAAAACACCAAGAAAACTTAAAATGTTGTGAAGTCGCTTATGCTGGCACACCTTATTTAGAAGAGTGTAAAAAAGCAGCAGCCCGTGTAATGCACGAAGAAATGGTCGAACACCTCGGTAAATAATGCAAATCAGTGAATCCCAACTCATACAACACACTCGGGAAACCAGTCAGCAACTTATTGCGCTATTACCTGAGGGTGAATTAAACCCTAAGTGGATCCCCAAACAACTGATGCGGTTAGAAGAATTTACCCGTGAGAGTTTTCAACACAATATCAACCAAGACCTGAGTGCCTTATCTCGAAGTACGAACCAGCAAATCAGCGAGATGATTTGGACCCGGCTAAGTGATAAATTAATCTTCTTAAAAACCATTGTGCAACACCACAAAGCGCTGCTCGAAAACGCCCAGCACAGTAACGAGGTATTTCGTGCAGAACAACAAGGCATTTTTTGGGTTGCGAATAAAGCCGATAAAAATGTAAAGTTAAAATTAGCCAAGCTCAAACAAGCACAAAAAAAGCTCGCCATACAAATAGAACAAGAAAAGAATGATTCTGGTGATAGCCAAAGGCTTTTAACCCTAATGAGACAACAAGGGCAATTGCAACAAAGCTTAGAAATGTTAAGCCAAAAGGTACACGACAGAGTGGACCCACTGAGAAGACCTGAAACCTATTGCGTCAGATCAAACCCGCTTGCCTACACCACCTTCATTCCTAATGAAAAACCGGTTATTAAAGACCCCGACATTGGCACGAAAGCCATCAAACAGCTTTTGCAGTCCCTCAAAGACACAACTTAAAGACTGTCTTGCAAGATCATTTTTAGCGCATTATCAAACTCAGGCTCAGCAAGTAAAACAACGTCTTCCATATCATCCATAGACACGGCGATATTTTTCCATGCCGCAGGATCAACTAATGCCGCACACTCATCTAGTGCAATGTCTTGATCTAACTTTAAGCTATACACATTGGCAATATGGACAATCGACTCATCCATAAAATACTCACTGCTAGGGTTAGGATTGTGATGGTATTTAATCACTTCTTGCAAAGACTCAGGTAAGTTCCAACACTTGGACAACTCAAAACCAACATCAGCATGGGTAAAGCCAAGCACATCCTGCTCTATATCATGCACCGCTTCTGGGTGACCATCTGCAATAAGCAAAATGTCACGCGCCTCTTTAGCTAACCGATGATACAGCACGAGCTTGCCGATATCGTGTAACAACCCACCAATAAATAAGCGTTCACTGTGTAAAACATGGCATTTTTTTGCAATAATTTTAGCCAAAACGCCCGTGTAAACACTGTGCCTCCAGTGCGTTTCCATGTTGACCAGCTCATTCGGAATACTGCTAAACGCATTAACAGCCGATGTTGCCAAAATAAGGTTACGCAAATCCTGAGTACCAATGACAGAAACTGCTCGAGTAATAGTGGTGATTTTAGAGGCAAACCCATAGTAAGAACTATTCACGATTCGAAGCAAGCGAGCAGACAAGCTTGGATCCCCCATAATGACATTGCCAATGTCATTAGCAGACGTCACAGGATCATCCACCATCTCGTTCACTTTAATGCAAACCTCAGGCAGTGAAACCAAATTGATCACACCATCGACAACTTCTTCTGGGGACACAGGACTCTCCATTGATTCAAATTTTGATTTATTATGCGTAAAGTATATGCTCTGCCCTATGAGTTAACAGTGAATTACTTCAAATTATTTTGCATAAATTGGTTATACTGACCTTTTTATCAGGATCCCCTGTAATGCCTTATTATATATATCGGATAAAACAAGATCGCTCTGTGGACTACACAGACATTGAGTTTGAACAATACAAAGAAGCCAAAACAAAAGCCAGGGAAATGCGCGCTGAACTCAGCAGCGATAACCCTGACACCATCAAGGTCGTTTTTGCAAAAAACAACGATGAAGCAGTCGATTTATTACTCACCCCAGGCACACCAAGACCTAAGGGTGAAGATTACTAAAGGATTGATATGATATTAAAAACCGCAATAACCTCACTCCTACTAACATTCAGTATTGCCAGTGAATGCCTAGCTGCAACAAAAATCGTCACCACCAATGAGCGAAAACAACAATTAGACGTTGTAATTGAAAAGGGTATGGCGCGATTTAATGGCGGTGGAAATCAGTACCAATTAATTAACCTGACGACCAAAAAAATCTACAACGTCAACTTAGGTCAAGGCGTTATTCTAGACGCGAGCATTCCCCCTGGCGGTCACAAAACTGAGGCAAAAATCCCTGAAATAGAGTTTAAAAAACTGGGTAAAGGACCTGAAATTGCGGGCTTTACAACCATTCAGTACCAAGTGTATGCCAACAGGGTGCTCTGTGAAACGTTGTTTCTATCCAAGCAAGCCTCAAGCAAAATACCGGCAATGAAAAAATTCATTACCGTCATGGGAGATATTGCTAAATCAGGCCGAGGTTCCATGACAAAAGGAGCCAGTGCTTGCCGGATAGCAAAAACAGAGATTTTCGACCATTTTGCGAAACATGGCACCCTCATGAAATCGGTTAGCTCTAGAGGGAAGGTCAGTTTTGAAGTTGTCAAAGTTGAAAAAGACGTCTTAGTAGACAAAGATTACTTTGAATTACCTAAATCACTTAAAGTGACCACGATGAAAGAGTTAATGGAGCAAATGCGCCAGCGCATGCAGAAGTAATCATTCCTTACTGCCGTGCTAATAAGAAGCCATGACCTATGACTTTTTATTAGCGCCTGAGTAACACCCTGACCCAGTAAGCCAAGTTCAAAATATTCGCCAAAGCACCTGCAACATAAGTGTAGGCACACGCTTTTAAAATCACATGTGCTGCCGCCAAATCATTACCTTGCAAATACTCCCCCGCCTTTAAGATGGGTAAAGCCCGATTAAAACTGGCATCAAACTCTACCGGCAAAGTCACTAAATGTACGATTAACTTAACCGCAACAGAAGCCATCGCCAGAAAGAAACTGGCATACACTAACCCAGGTGCTCGCATCACGATGGCCAATAAAGGTAGGACAACCAAACCAATAGAGCCTACTTTTTCAGCAACAAAGGCGGTCACAGCCAAGGACTGACGCATTTTAAGCGGTTGATAGCCATGGTTATCTTGAATGGCATGCCCAATTTCATGCGCGGCTGTAGCTACCGCGGTCAACGATTTGCCATTAAAATTACCTTCTGACAAACCCACCGTTTTCGTTAGCGGGTTATAGTGATCACCTTGGGTCGTTACTTCAACCTGAACATCGGTTAACTCAAAACGCTTAATTAAATGCTCAGCAAGCTCACCACCTGTTCCTTGAAGATCGGGTCGTGTGGAAGCAAATTTATTTAATATGTATTTAACCCATAAACTTGGGCCATAGACAATCGCGGCAATAACAAGGGCAAAAAAGAGGTAGTGCATAAGGGGGGATCAAACTAGATTAGGGTTTCTACATGCTTTGTAAGTCGCCATAACATCAATCAGTGTGGCTAAAACAGAACGCCGGTCATTCGCAGATAAGTTTGCGACCTCATCTAAGATAACACCTTTTTGCATTTGAGCAATAAAAACATGAACTTGCGAACAACCATGAGCACAGAGGGTCTCAACAGCTTGATCTACTTGCGATGGGGTTTCCCATTGATGTGCAGCTTGATTCATCACTCACTTACCCGCTCGAAACCTAGAAAGTTAACCTCTATTATAGCGCACCAAATAAGAATTACATAATGAACAAATTTAACGATATAAACCAAACATTTACATCTCATATTTATATTCATTCTAAGTTAATAAACGCGTTGACGACGCCCATACTGAATTTTACAATGCAGTCACTTCATTTATTACTCCTACCAAGGAACGCTATGCGAACCATTGCCCTTTGTTTCAGTCTGCTGCTTTCTTTTAACGCCTTCAGTGCAGCTTTAGAGTCTCCTCAAGCCTCCCTTAAGCACTTTATAGACAATATGCATACGGCACTCCTTGGGGATCAAGCTGCCTACACACGCGCTTATGAGGCACTTGCCTTTGCAGACGATACAAATAACAAACAATCACTCGCAGAAGGCCTATACCACATACTCCTGCTTAGCAAAGAGATCGACATAGACAAAGTCCCGACCAGGACAGAAGGCAGGGGTTACCGCTTTGACAGTTACCCCGATGGTGACCTCTACATCACGTACAACAAATCGGACAAAACCTGGCGCTTCAGCAACAAGAGTATAAACCGCGTTAAAGCCATTTTAACCAAGCTGTCACTTAGCACGACAGCAACACCAAAGGCTGCAGTCACCGCTTTTGAACGTGCGGCATCAGACTATTTAAACGGCAAAACATACCGGCTTGAGGACGCCAGCAAAGCATTCGATGTCTCATTTTTAGTCCAAGACAAGCAGGCTGAAAAAGCAGTTGAACTCATCACCACCTTAAGCAGTATTTTACAAAAAATTCCTGAACAAGAACGTCATTACACTGTTACCGACAACAAAGTAGCCCTTAAATCATTCCCTAATGGCATCATGGAGTTGTCACTGACAAAAGACTCTGGATGGCAATTTACACGCTCGACACTAGATGCCTCCACACTCATTTTAGCCGAGATAGATTTACCAACACGCCCCGCCATTACGCCAACCAATTCGCTCCCGCTTGTTACTGAGCAAGCCGAGAGCAAAACAACACCACTGGGCACTGAAACACCACGCAAAACAAATATCAATATTCCTGCAACATTACATTCACCTCGCGCAACGATGCACACCTTTCTAAGAGGCATGAATGACGTCCTAAAACGAGACAAACCAGACCAAATCAAAACGGTTCTTTCAACTCTAGACCTCTCAGAAATCAGCCCATTAGTCCAAAAAGAGGTTGGCTGGAACCGCGCGCAAAAACTCTATGCCATTATGAATCGAACTCAATTAGTTGATTTAGACAGCATACCAAATACCAGTAAAAGCAAACCCTATCGGTTTCATACCTATACCGAAGGTGCCATTTATATCTCCAAGCAACCGGATGGTAAATGGCTATTCAGTCGCGACAGTATTGCCGTCGTTGAAGACATTTTAGACGGGCTTGCTGATAACAAAAAAATTGCCGGTGGCGATACCAGCTCAACCGACCTCCCCTTTGACGCGCTCATCAGACAATCACTTCCCGAATCACTAAAAGCCAAGCTCTTTTCTATTGAGTTATGGCAATGGGTTGGTTTATTTATAACTGTCGCCCTTGGCGTACTCTTTGACAAACTCGTCTCACTTCTACTCAGGCGTGTTGTTATTCGCTGGCAAAAGCGCCAATCAATGGCATATCAAGAATTATCCAGTGATATCTTGCGACCATTAGGACTTATGGTGATGGCAGCCATCTGGTGGGCATGCCTTAATTTATTAGCGCTCCCCCAAGAAACCCTGATCGTATTGTTATTGGGCTCTAAGTTCTTAGCCAGCTTATCTGCTGTTTGGGGTGCCTATCGCCTCATCGATATATTTGGCGCTTACATCATGGAGAAAGCCTCTCAAACAGAAAGTAAGCTTGATGATGTTTTGGCACCACTCACCACCAAAATCATCAAAATATTCATCACCCTACTTGGCCTTGCTTTTATAGCGGACAACCTAAACCTAGACATTACTAGCCTGCTTGCAGGTCTTGGTTTAGGTGGCTTGGCCTTTGCCTTGGCAGCGAAAGATGTTGCGGCTAATTTATTTGGCTCAATTACTATTTTATGGGATCGCCCTTTTCATGTGGGTGATTGGGTTGTGATCGGCGATGCTGAAGGCACCGTTGAATCCATTGGCTTTCGCTCAACTCGTATCAGAACCTTTTACAATTCGTTACTCACAGTCCCTAATTCAGGACTGATTACAGCCAAAGTCGACAACATGGGCTCAAGACGTTTCAGACGTCATAAATTCATGCTTTCTGTCACTTACGACACATCCCCTGAAAGTATTGATGCGTTTTGTGAAGGGTTAAAAGAAATCGTGTATTTACACCCTTATATGCGTAAAGACTATTTTCAAATCTGTTTCAACCAGATGACGGCTTATAGCTTAGATATTTTGGTCTATGTTTTTTGGGAAACACCAGAATGGAGCACTGAGCTTCGTGAGCGTCACCGTTTTTTAAATGACATTTTACGATTAACGAAAAAGCTCGGTGTTGAGTTTGCTTTCCCAACTCAAACCATTCACTTAAAACGTGGTACACCACAAGCACCGAGGGATGACAGCCCATTTTCAGTGTCTATGCCTCAAAGTGAGTCTCATGAATTAGGCCAAGCATTTGCTAAAGACATCGTTGAAAACACAACAGGACTTGATCAAAGACCACCTCCTGTCACCTTTAGAGGATAAAAATGCCACTACGGTCAAACTGGGTATGGCCGTGAACAACCTGTCTGGCCAAGGCCTTTTCACAAACGGAGGATACTGAAAAGTATCTTCCTCTTTCTTTGTACAAAGCTTTCACCAACAAAATCTGCTTAACGACATCCTCATCTAATTGAATAGTCACGCCACGTCTCAAGCTATTTTTGTCTTCAGCACTCATTTGTTAATCCACCTTTATCAAGTTTAGATATATTAACAAATTAATATCATCTAGAAACTCACCTAAATAGGGGATCTTTATCCGCAACCAATAATGTTAGCTTGACGATTAACACCCAGAGACAAACAAAATCACTTCTTTCGGTATTCGGTAATCACGCAGTACTAACCACTCCCCATCAGAGGACACAAACGTACTGCTAATGGTTAACTGAACGCCTTGATACTGTTTCACACGTACATCAATTGGCACCACTTGATTTTTTAACCCTAAAACATCTCGCCTAAAAACCACCGTGCATGATTTCGCGGTTTTTGCCTCTGGAATATAAGTGGTTTTGCCATCACTTGCCGCAACGGTTGATGAAGACAACACCAGCAAAATGCCTAACACGCTTGTTAATAACTTCATTGATTTCCTTTTAAACCTCAATCGATAAAAAATCGACGGCCATTGTAATGTTCGTAAAAATGGGTTCTGTGCCAACAAGTATGGGCTCGTCATGCCCGTAACGAGGTGAAAAATGGGTTAACACCAAGTGCCCCACATTCGCCTTTTTAGCCACTTGCGCCGCATCATGACTGGTGGAATGAACCCCCCTTATTGCTAAATCACGCTCAGACTCTGCATAAGTGCATTCGTGTACCAATACATCCACATTAGCAGACAAGGCAATGGCATTGTCGGAATAACTGGTATCCGTACAAATAGCAAAAGACTTACCTTTACGCGGCTCACCAATCACCTCAGCTGAGGTCACCACTTTGCCATTATCCAGAGTAATTGATTTACCCTGGCACAACATTGCTCGGCTTTTGTCTCTTGGCACCCCTAATTGATCTGCCAATGCATTATCAAACTCCCCCGTTGAATCCGGCGCTGAGACCTTAAAACCAAACGAAGGCACGCGATGCACCAAACCGATAGCGAAGATTTCATACGGGCCACTGCTGCCAACTGATGTGACATCATTTAAGTTTTCAAGTTCGCGATAAACAATATCATAAGACAAATGGGTAAAAGACAGTGCCAACACTTGCTCAATATAGTCACGTATACCCTTTGCCCCAATCACTTGTAACTGGCGACGGCGCCCCATCATGCTCATAGAGCCTAACAATCCAGGTAAGCCGTAAATATGATCACCATGTAAATGTGAAATACAGATCGTATCTATTTTTTGCGGGCTCACACCCGCCAAACGCAGTTGGTTCTGAGTAGACTCACCACAATCAAACAAGCAGTAACGCTTACCTAGCTGCACCACAACTGAAGTGACATTGCGATCATTGGTTGGAACGCCTGAGCTTGTGCCTAAAAAAGTTATTTTCATGATATTAATTCGTTTAAGATTTTGTCATTATACCGGCTTACGCAATTCTGGACGTTCGCATGATCGACAATCAGTTAGTGGATGACAACCAAACAGGCTCTCTGACCTTGTACCAAAACCAATCTTTATCTTGGAAAGGAAACAAGATTTTTATCGCCATTTTGGCCGCCTACACCACTTTTTTCTGCATTGGCTGGTACCAGATCGGCGCATGGCTTGTACTGCCTTTTGCTGGCGCAGAAGTCCTTTTAGTTTGGGTACTCATTTACACCTTCAAGCTTCACCAACGATACCGTGAGCAACTGATTTTCACCAAAGATCAATTCATCATCAAAAGTGGCCATAAGCAGTGCGACCATGAAAAGGTCTACCCGCGACACGCGGTTCGCTTTAAAGTATTTGAACCCAAAACCTGGCACCCCAAAAGACTTTATATCCAGTACTTAGACCAGCAGTTTGAAATTGCACAGTATTTATCTGACGAAGATAAAGACGACCTCATCGACTTGCTTGAAAAGTTACTCATCAGACCCGCGATGCGCTAACTCAGACCACTATTTAAGCCGGTCCAAACACAGCCTTTGCCGAGCATCAAACAACCGCTTTGTACCTACCAAGGTTACCACGTAAGCGCTAAACATGGTGGACCCTGCAATTAACATAAATATAAACAGCTGATATTTCACCGCTAACGCAGGATCAACACCTGCCAATATCTGGCCTGTCATCATTCCAGGCATACTCACTAACCCGGCAGCTGCCATGCTATTGATTGTTGGAATTAACGCGCTATGTAGAGCATTGTGCCGCTGCGTTTCAGTTGCATCCAACCAATTATGCCCGAGCAACAACCTAGCTTCGATGAGCTTCTGGTCTCGCACAGCGGATTCGGTTAACCGATCCATACATATCGCGGTACCATTTAGCGTGTTTCCTAACAGCATACCCAACAAAGGTATGGCATATTGCGGGTGATACCATGGGTCTACATTGAGAATAGCCAAAGCAAAAATACACACCATAAACGAGGAGACCCCCATGGAGCCTGCGCCAATGACATAACCCCAATACTGCGTAAATTTATTTTTTTGCCGAGACGTCACCTCAAACCCTGCAGCCAACAACATAATCACAGCAATGCCCACCATAAATGGCAATGAAACATGCTCAAATAACGTCGTCAAAATAAGGGCAATTAAAGAGAGCTGAATAAACATCCGGCACATACTGATGACCATAGAGGTCGATAAATGGCGGGCTATACGCCAATTCAATGCTGCTTGCGACAAAACCAGCAAGGCTGCAATCGACAACTCCCAATAACCAATATTGACGATATTCATACCGTCACCGCTTGCAAAGTCTCGCTGGTGAGCTTGAAAACCCGAGATGAGACTCGATCCAGCTGGTCTTGCTGGTGTGAAACCCAAATAACAGCACGCTTTTTATTTAACCACTGCAGGACAAATTGCTCATACAACTTAAGCGATTGCGGGTCTAAATTTGCAGTAGGCTCATCAAGCAACAACACACAGGGGTTTGTTTGTAGCTGACGAAACAGTGCCAAACGCTGTCGTTCACCAGTTGAGAGCTGCACCATTGGCTGTTGCGCTATCTCAGGCCTTAGCCCTAAAGCTGCAAACGGAATGTTATCCGAACTAAAATGCGCCAAGACCGTATCTGCCCACCAAGCACTTTCACTCGGCACATAACCCACCAACTGTCGCCAATCTGTTGGCTCATACGACCGAATACCTGCGCCGTTAAGCGCGATGTCACCGCCGTGTGAGTCAAGGTCTGCAATGGCACGGAGCAATCTTGACTTACCACAGCCTGATCCTCCTTGCACCCCGATAATTTCGCCGCCTGTAATCTCTAGAGATGCTTGCCAAAGCAAACCAGGGACGGACACGGTGTTTAATGTGAGCATGGCAATGAATCCACAGAGAAAAAAGCGAGATTTTAATATACTGTTAATACTACGTCATCTGCAAAGAAGCGTTTATCACGGCAATAACACTAACAATTTCAATGAATTTAATGACCCATTATGCCACCTTCACACCAATACAAGACACGCTAAATAGCACCACTAACCGATTTTTCGAATAGCGGTGAATTTTTTTGATTTTAAGGCATCTATAGTTAAAGTTGCTATGGTATAGTGACAGGATTGACAATATTACCCATTTCACATAGTTTGTTAAGTCAGTAATGAACTAATGAATTTAATTATCACTTTTATTATATATGGAGAAACAAAATCATGGCTGAAGGCAATGTTTTTGCTCGGTCAGAGTCCTCGGTACTAGAAACCAACACTCTGATTCGAAATACTTACACACTACTCTCAATGACGTTATTATTCAGTGGCGCAATGGCAGGTCTTGCTATTAGCAACCCTGGCCTTGGCAACTTTGGTTTCATTGGCTTTTTACTTGGCTTTATTGGTCTGTACTTTTTAGTTTATATGACCCGTAACAGTGCTTTTGGTATCGTCAGTGTCTTTATGTTGACCGGTTTCTTAGGCTTGAGCCTTGGTCCAATGCTACTGAATACATTAGCGATGCAAGGCGGCGGACAAATTGTCATGCTTGCCATGGCAATGACAGGCACTATTTTCTTAGGCCTTTCAGCCTACGTGTTAACCACTAAGAAAGACTTTAGCTTTCTCTCTGGTTTCATGATGGCAGGTATTATTCTTGCTGTTGTTGGTGGCTTAGTAGCAATAATCTTTCAAGTAGAAATTTTATCATTAGCCATTTCAGGTCTCGTGGCGCTACTAATGTGCGGCATGATCTTATGGGAAACCAGTGATTTAGTGAATGGTCATGAAACCAACTACATCATGGCAACCGTTGGCTTATACATGGCGATTTTCAACTTGTTCGTGAGCTTAATCAGACTGCTAACTGCATTCAATGATTAATCGCTTCATCGAATAAAAAAGCCCTACTGGCCTTGCGGCCTGTAGGGCTTTTTTTATGCTTAAAACCTTTGCACTCTAATCGCAGGCTTTAATCACATCGACACCCATGTAAGGACGCAATGCATCAGGGATAACAATAGACCCATCCTTTTGTTGATGATTTTCAATCAACCCGACTAACGTTCTACCCACCGCCAAACCAGAACCATTCACGGTATTCGCAAGCTCTGGTTTTTTCTGCTCAGGCTTACGCCAGCGCACCTGTAAACGACGCGCTTGAAAAGCCTCAAAGTTACTGCAAGAAGAAATCTCACGATAGGTATTTTGTGCTGGCAACCAAACTTCTAAATCATAGGTTTTAGCGCTTGAGAAACCAATATCTCCAGCACATAAAACAACCTTACGGTAAGGCAATTCCAGTTTTTGTAAGATTGTTTCAGCATGCCCGGTTAGCGCTTCTAGCGCATCATAAGAATCTTCTGGGCGGACAATTTGTACCAGCTCTACTTTTTCAAACTGGTGCTGACGTATCAACCCGCGTGTATCTCGCCCTGCACTACCTGCTTCGCTCCTAAAACATGGTGTGTGCGCGACATATTTAACCGGTAGCTCTTGCTCAGATAAAATCTGATCTCTCACCATATTGGTAACAGGAACTTCAGCCGTTGGGATTAAGTAGTAACCAAAGTCATTTTGCGTTTTAAATAAGTCTTCTTCAAACTTAGGAAGCTGCCCTGTGCCATACAGGCTCTGAGCATTTACCATCAGCGGAACATACACTTCAGTGTAACCATGTTCTTGGCTGTGCATATCCAACATAAACTGCGCTAAGGCACGTTGTAACCTTGCCATAGGGCCTGCTAGAGTGACAAACCGGCTGCCTGTAATCTTGGCCGCTTTTTCAAAGTCCATGCCATGCAAGGCGCCTAAATCAACATGGTCTTTAACCTCAAAATCATACGATTTTGGGTTACCCCATTTGCTCAGCTCGACATTGTCATCTTCACTTTCGCCATCAGGTACAGACTCATGTGGCAAATTAGGCACACCTGCCAAGTAATCATTAAGCTTCTGCTGAACATCAACCAGGCTTGCCTTTGCTTCATCCAAAGACTGACCTAAATTGGCAACAGCATCTAACAACGGCTGAATATCTTCGCCTTTTGCTTTGGCTTGGCCAATGGCTTTTGACCTTGTCGTTCGTTCACTTTGCAACTGCTCTGTTTTTACCTGAAGCGCTTTACGCTCAGCCTCTAAGGATGCAATTTTGTCCACATCCAAAATAACGCCGCGGCGCTTAAGAATAGTTGCCGTTTCATTCAAGTCTTGGCGAAAAGCACGAGGGTCTAGCATGGTAAGGTCCTATCTATAGTGTGATGCTGAGCATCTTAGCATAAGTTATATACGAAGATAGTTGAGTTTATAGTACAAAAAATGCTGACAAAAACACGGACCTATTTCAACTCAGAGCGATCTGTCATTATCAGCCTAAAACCCAAGTTACTTCTGCGTATCTTTTTTGTATCCCCAGAGTAGACTGCTGACCGCACATACTCCGGTACATTATCCCAACTGCCACCACGAAACACATGTTCAACCTCACTACTTAACTGACATTGAAACTCAGAACCAGTGTAGCGATCAGTATGCTCACTGCAGGTCCATTCCCAAACATTACCCAACATATCATGCAGTCCAAATGCATTGGCTTTAAAACGACCTACTGGCGCTGTGGCGATATAACCGTCATCACACTGATGGTTTTGCCATTTAAAGCGCTTTATCGCTCTTTTTGAAGAGGCATCATGTACATTGGCGTAATCGCATGCTTTGTTTTCATCATCACCCCAAAACCGTGCGGTTTGGGTACCGGCTTTAGCGCTGTATTCCCATTCAGCTTCAGTTGGCAGCCTGAATCGGTAACCTGTTTGTTCACTCAACCATTCGGCATAGTCCACCGCGTCTTGCCAACCGATATATACGGCAGGCTGGTCATTGTCATTTAGGCTGTACTGCTGATACTTTTCACTGTCATGTTTGGCTTTAAAAAGGCGAAACTGAGCGTTTGTCACTTCAAACTGACTCATCCAAAAAGGGCGTTCAAAGCACACTTCATGCGCTTTCTCCCGTATCAACCGACCTTTTTCCGTCGCTTGACTGCCCATGCTATAACAACCTTTGGGTATTTTAACAAAAGACATCGCCGTTGTTGGTTCATGCCATATAGAGAGGCCAACTTGCTTTTTAGCCTGAGACTCTTCGATCTTTAAATAGGCATCCAGTGCTTGCATATAGTATTCATGGGTATTTTCAGCGGCTGAAAAATATTCTTGAAAATATCGCTTAGCTTCAGATAGTTTATTTTGAGACAATAAACAGCTTCCCGTATGGAAAGATGCAAAAGGTGAGTGACTTAATTTTTTTAAGGCATCCAGTTTGTTTAGTGCTAATTGACAGTCCTTTAGTGCTACCGCTTGTGTAATACTGCGTTTGTATAAATCAATTTGAACTTGTTTCGAGATAGCAAGACAATCAAAAGCTGTTAGCCACGCGATGATGAAAAAAAAAGAAAACTTCATACTCTGCCTTTACGGTTAACTTATCCCCAAAAAACAATGTGAAGTAGTTTGACCAGTAAATCAACACAAACAATAAAGATTGATAAGACTAAAAAAGACTAAAGTCGCGCTACACGAATAGCCGCCCAAGTGACCAGTAAACAGACAGACACATTGGTCAATACATTCACGCCAGCACGAGCAAACTGATCATGCTCAAGCAAACGAATGGTATCCAGTGAAAAAGTAGAAAAGGTCGTGAAAGCCCCCAGAAAGCCGATAATAAAACCCACTCGCCAAACGAGATCTAGCATGGCCTTTTCCACCAAAAACACATAAGCCACACCAACCAGGAATGAACCCACCACATTCACGGTTAACGTACCATACGGAAAGTCATGGCCATACATAGACGTCACCCAATAACCCGCAGAGAATCTCGAAACAGCGCCGAGCATACCAAACACGGCAACCGCGATTAATTGAGTTAACATTCTTTATCTCGCTTTTTTAACTGAGCCAGCTTTTCTGCAATTTTAATTTCTAAGCCACGATTAACTGGCTGATAATACGATTTTGCAGGCATTTCCTCAGGAAAATAGTTCTCACCTGCCGCATACGCACCAGGCTCATCATGTGCATATCGATAGGCTTTACCATAGCCCAATTCTTTCATTAATTTGGTCGGCGCATTACGTAAGTGTATCGGCACAGGTAACGAGCCATAAGTTTTGGCATCAGCCATTGCTTGATTGTACGCTTTATAGACGGCATTACTTTTTGCCGCACTCGCCAAATAAAGGATGGCTTGGGCGATGGCCAGCTCACCTTCAGGGCTGCCTAAGCGCTCTTGGACCTCCCACGCAGTTAAGGCAATTTGTACACCACGAGGGTCGGCATTGCCAATATCTTCAGAGGCCATCCGCACGACCCTTCGTGCAATATAAATGGGGTCACAACCACCATCAATCATCCGGCAAAACCAATACAGCGCACCATCAGGGTTAGAACCCCTCACCGATTTATGCAAAGCGGATATTTGATCGTAAAACGCCTCCCCCCCTTTATCAAATTGTCGCTGGGCACCAGACAAAAGGTTGCTCACCGTCTCTTCAGTGATGTTAATCACACCCTCTTCAGCAGACGATAAATCCAACGCCATTTCACATAAGTTTAATAAACGGCGACCATCTCCATCTGCCGCTTTAGCAAGCCATTGTTTATGTTCATCTGAAACCGTTATGTCACACTGCCGGGACTCAGCTTCCAGGCCCAATGCTCGATCAAGCATTTCGACTAAGTCATCAACGGTGAGTTGTTTTAAAACATAAGTTCTTGCCCGAGATAATAACGCATTATTCAGCTCAAACGAGGGGTTTTCAGTGGTCGCACCAATAAAGATAATGGTGCCATCTTCAATGTGAGGTAAGAAGGCATCTTGCTGTGATTTATTAAACCGATGAACTTCATCTACAAATAAAATAGAGGCTTGGCCAAATGCTGTTTCATGTGATTTAGCAGCCTCCACAGCACTTCTAATTTCTTTTACACCTGAAAGCACTGCCGAAATAGACAAGAAATTTGCATCTGTTTTTTCGGCAATGAGTTTTGCTAATGTTGTTTTACCGGTACCAGGTGGCCCCCAAAAGATCATCGAGTGTAATTGATCATTTTCAATGGCAATACGCAACGGTTTATCTTGCGCGAACAAATGGTTCTGACCGATAAATTCAGATAATGCTTTTGGCCTAATTCGATCAGCTAATGGTTGGTAGGATTGGCTCATTCTGCGCGAATCACATCCACCCCTTTTGGCGGTACAAACAAAAATAAGGTGTCATCAACGTCCGCATTTAAAGTGATTTTAGAAAACACGAAAAGCGTTATCTGATTAAAATGATCGATCATTTTCATTTGGTTCAATGTGCCGTCTTTGAAACCGAGCATCACTTTTGTAAAAGTCGCCTCGTCTTGTTTTGGCAATAACCGAACCCATTCGACACCACCTCTATCTGTCATTTCAAATTCAATAAAGAAGTGTTTAGCGATATCAACACCACCACTTAACAACAAAGCTGGGGTGCCAGACAATGCCGCTTTTTGTTGACGCACTGAAATTTGCTCTAAATCGATATCGTACATCCAGATGGTATCGCCATCTGCCATGATCATCTGCTCAAAAGGCGCGACGTAGTCCCAGCGAAAACGACCTGGGCGTTTAAACACAAACTTGCCTTTAGATTCTGAAATGATTCGATTACCTTCACCGCGAACAGTCTGTTCAAATTCTGCTGCAAGGCTAGTAGTCGATTTAAGTTGATTAAGCAGCTCTAGTGCGCGTGGGCGCTGATCTGCAAAGCTGGCTTGAATGGAGATCAAGCCGATCATGATAACAAGAAAATATCGCATAATTCATTTAACCTTTTGTTGACTTTGCCTCACCCTAGCGCAAAGACTCTGAACCATAACTGACTCAGAGAACATAACGTTAAATGAGCTTAGTCAATTGGAGGAGGCGGTGGTGCTAACACTTCCCGCATACCATTTGGTTCGACTGTAGAAACAACCCCATCTGCTTCCATTTCCTCGACAATACGCGCCGCCCGATTGTAACCAATTTTAAGCCTGCGCTGAACCCCTGATATGGAGGCTTTTCGAGTTTCTGTCACAATCCGAACCGCCTGATCATACAACACATCTTTTTCATTGCCAGAATCTTGCGCCACACCGCCAGGCAATGGCTCGACCATCTCCTGACCGATCTCAGGTAGGTAATTGGGTTCTGAAATGCCTTTTAGGAAATTCACAACCTCATGTACCTCATGGTCATCAACAAACGCACCATGTATTCGAGTTGGCATGCCACCACCTGGGGAGAGATACAACATATCACCATGACCAAGTAATGACTCTGCCCCCATTTGATCAATAACAGTACGAGAGTCAATTTTTGAGGAAACCTGAAAAGCGATTCGACTAGGTACATTCGCTTTAATCAAACCGGTTAACACATCCACAGAAGGTCTTTGTGTTGCGAGAATCAAGTGGATACCACAAGCACGTGCTTTTTGCGCCAAACGGGCAATCAGCTCTTCCACCTTTTTGCCAACCACCATCATCATATCAGCAAGCTCGTCTACTACGACCACGATATAAGGCAAGTGTTCCAGGGTGGGCTGAACCATGCCTTCTGGTGCATCAGGTCCAATGGTTTGCAACGGGTCTGGGATTGGTCGACCTTTTACAATCGCCTCTTTCACTTTGTCGTTATAACCTATGATATTCCGCACCCCAAGTGCAGACATTAACCGATAACGCCGCTCCATTTCTGCGACACACCAGCGAAGCGCATTTGCCGCTTCCTTCATGTCTGTAACAACAGGGGTGAGCAGATGAGGAATGCCATTATAAACAGACAGCTCTAGCATTTTAGGGTCAATCATAATCAATCGAACTTGTTCCGCTGTACTCTTATAGAGCAAGCTCAAGATCATGACGTTTACACCCACTGATTTACCAGAACCGGTGGTACCTGCAATTAACAGATGTGGCATTTTGGCCATATCAACCACTTGAGGCACACCACCAATGTCTTTACCCAGCACCATACTGGTCGGCTCTTTTGCTTCAATAAACGCTTTCGAGTTAATCATCTCGCTCATGAAGACCATTTCACGCTTGCTGTTCGGTATTTCTAAACCCACTGTGGACTTACCAGGAATGACTTCGACAATTCGAACGGAAGACACCGACATGGCGCGCGCCAAATCTTTGGTTAAGTTGGTGATACGACTGACCTTAATGCCTGGTGCAGGTTGAATTTCAAAGCGGGTAATCACAGGCCCAGGATGAACCTCGACCACATCCACCTTAATGCCAAAGTCAGCCAGTTTTATCTCGACCAATTCAGATAAAGCTTGTAGTTCTTCGTCGGTATAACCCTCACCCGTTTCAACGGCATCGTCTAACAAATCGACAGAAGGGAGTTCAGCACTGTCCGGTTTTGGAATTAAATTCAGGCTTTTTTGTGGCAACATTCGAACAACAGGTTTGGGGGTAAACGTTCGACTTTCCTCTTGTTCTTCAAATGCAGTTTCAGGTTCTTCAAACTCTGAAGCGACATTAAAGTCCGCTTCATCGAAAGGCTCTAGCTCAGGCTCACTGACAACACTTGGCGTGGGTGCGAATGTTGGCTCTAATTTTAGCTCACCGGGTTGCTTCGTCTTTGGCTTAAAAGAAGGCATTTTTGTCTTTGCCTTGACCTCTATTTCATGAGACTCTTCCACCTCATCAGGGATACTCAATGTTGGCTCTTTCTTGACAACTTTTGACTCTACCGGTATTTCAGGCTTGATGATAAGCGGCTCTTTTTTAACCGGCTGTACCGCTTCTGGTTTAACGATAACAGGCTCTTTTTTAACCTCATGTTCTGCTTCTACAGGCGTATCATCTGAGGCTTTTTCCGATTCAGCTTCATCAACATTTCGCTTCACTGACACTTTAGGGGCTTTTTTCTGCTGCGGTTTATCAACAGCGACTGCCTCTTTAGCTGGCTTATCAACAATGACCTGCCACCACTGCAAACCTTTTGCCACTAACTGAAGCGTGATCTCACCGGTACGGTCCATCAGTTTAATCCAGGAGATATTAGTAAGCAATGTTAGCCCTGTTAAAAACAGTGCCAATAAAAAAATAGTCGCACCAACAAAGCTCACAATGGAAACCAGACCACTGCCGATCAAGTCCCCTAAAATCCCTCCCGCGGAATGAGACATCACTATCAAGTCATTTTTAAAATGCAAATGCGCCAAACCTGACCCTGATAAAATCGTCAGAAAAAAACCAACCCAACGGATCGACCAACGATGAACGTGATCTGCAAAAGAAAAAGTATGACCTCTAAAGACTAAGTAACCGGCATAACCAATGGCGAATGGCAAAAAGAAAGCAAAATAACCAAGTACTTGAAGTGTAATATCGGCAAGCCACGCCCCCACTAAGCCACCAATATTGGTCACTTCTGTTACAGGGCCAGAGTATGACCAACTAGGATCGGCGGGACTATAACTGACGATAGAAATAAAGCTATATAAAGCAATGGCAGCTGAGATAAACAGCACACCTTCTTTAATGGAATGTAGGGGTAATGGTGAGCCAATGGGCTCTGTTTTCTTGATTCTTGCCGATGTTGCCACAGAGATGATCCTTGTATTACAGGCTGTAATGACAAGCATCGATAAAAGAGTGATGCCAGCTTACAGTTATTTTTATTGTTTTTGTATGTAATGCAGACTCTTTGATACTAACGTGATCGCGCAAGTCTTTGCAAGCCCT
>JABHGC010000219.1 GCA_018672285.1 Methylococcales bacterium | reverse complement strand
TTCTTCTTTGTTTTCACCTGACAAGCGTACTTGCGCGACGGTTATCTTACCATTAAGACGTGGTCCGTCATTTTTTGAATCTTTACGAGCGATAGTATCGTCCTCCGAATTAAATCTTATGCTCACCCAGCAGTTGTGCAAAATCTTCTGCTGTCATGCTACCTAAGTCTTCCCCGCCACGCTGCCTAACTGACACTGTGCCGTCTTCAATCTCTTGGTCACCAACAACAAGAATATACGGTACTTTTTGCATCGTATGCTCTCGAATTTTAAAACCAATTTTTTCACTACGAGAATCGGTATCAACCCTGAAACCATGCTGAGATAATTGTAGCTCAATTTCCCCAGCATACTCAGCATGTCGATCTGCTATGCATATTACCACAACTTGCACTGGTGCCAACCAGCTCGGCATGGCTCCTGCATATTGCTCAATCAAAATGCCGATAAAACGCTCCAACGAGCCCAAAATGGCTCTATGCAACATGACAGGCACTTGTTTTTTGCTGTCTTGGTCCACATAAGCTGCCCCCAAACGCTCGGGCATATAAAAGTCGACTTGAATTGTGCCACACTGCCAAACCCTGCCTAAGCAATCACGCAGTGAAAATTCAATCTTTGGACCGTAAAAAGCGCCCTCTCCTGGCTGTAACTCCCACTCCACACCACGGTTATCCAGTGCCTCTTCCAGTGCTTGTTCCGCTTTATCCCATATTTCATCACTGCCAATGCGCTTTTCTGGGCGCGTTGACAATTTAATCAGTACGTCCTCAAAGCCAAAGTGCTTGTACACATCAAATAACAAGTCCATAAATGCCGATACTTCAGACTGCACTTGTGATTCGGTACAAAAAATGTGCGCATCATCCTGAACAAATCCTCGCACACGCATCAAACCATGCAGCGTGCCAGAAGGTTCATTCCGGTGACATGAGCCAAATTCTGCCATTCGCAATGGCAAATCATGATGACTCTTTAACCCTTGGTTAAATATTTGAACATGGCATGGGCAGTTCATGGGCTTAATTGCAAACTCACGCTTTTCCGAATGCGTGGTGAACATCCCTTCACTGTATTTATCCCAGTGCCCTGATTTTTCCCATAATACTTTATCAGCAATTAGAGGTGTTTTAACTTCGCTATAACCATGAACCACTAAGGTCTCACGAATATATTGCTCAATCGCTAAGTAAATTTTCCAACCTTTATCATGCCAGAACACCATGCCAGGTGCTTCTTCTTGCATGTGAAAGAAATCCAACTGTTTACCCAAACGACGGTGATCTCGTTTTTTGGCTTCCTCGATGCGATGCAAGTACTGCTTCATCGCCTTTTTATTACCCCATGCGGTACCATATACACGCTGAAGCATTTCGTTATTCGCATCACCCCGCCAAAAAGCACCTGATACTTTGGTCAACTTGAAGACCTTCAGCTTACCAGTTGCAGGCACATGAGGACCACGACACAGGTCAATAAAGTCCCCTTGTCGATACAATGAAATTTGCTGACCTGCAGGAATATCTTGAATGATTTCCGCTTTGAATTTTTCTCCTTGATCCAAGAAAAATTGCACAGCGTCATCCCGGTCCATCACACTACGCTCAACAGGCACATTGTCTTTGACGATTTTAGCCATTTCTTTTTCAATGGTTAACAAATCATCTTCTGTAAAGGGGCGCTCAAACGAAAAGTCATAATAGAAGCCGTCTTCAATAACAGGCCCAATCGTCACTTGTGCAGCAGGAAACAACCGCTTAACTGCCTGTGCAAGTAAATGTGCAGTCGAGTGCCGAATAATCTCTAGCGCCTCATCACTTTTTTCCGTGATAATTTCTAGTGCAGCATCATTTTCAATGAGGAAAGAAGTATCCACCAACGCACCATCAACTTTACCTGCAATAGCAGCCTTAGCTAAACCGGGGCCGATAGAAGCCGCAATATCGTGAATTGAAATGGATTGATCATATTGACGCTGAGTTGCGTCGGGCAATGTAATGACTGGCATGAATGTTGAGCAGACACCCTAAACATAAAAGGAATTGGTAGGCACGAGTGGGGTCGAACCACCGACCACTACCATGTCAAGGTAGTGCTCTACCGCTGAGCTACGCGCCTATATAAGGGTGGCATCTTACTGCTTCTTTTTTGCCTTTACAACCATTTTCAACGAATTAACCCGATCTCTCGAATGGCATCCATTTTATCTCGAATTAAGCCCGCCTCTTCGAACTCCAATAACTTAGCGTGCTCAAACATTTTAACCTCAAGCTCATCTAGTGCTTTCACCACCTCTTTCGTCGTCATCGTTTGGTATTTAGACAAGTCATCCTCGGTCTTAGTTTTAGACTTACCTTTTACTTTATATAGCCTTGCACCTTCCATAATATCCTGCACATCTTTTACCACCGTCTTCGGCGTGATGCCATGCAACTCATTATGCGCCTGCTGTTTTTCCCTCCGCCGAGCGGTCTCTTCCATAGCCACCGACATTGACCTTGTTATTTTATCAGCATATAAAATCGCACGACCAGAGGCATTTCTTGCTGCACGCCCTATTGTTTGAACCAGCGACCTGACTGAGCGTAAAAACCCCTCTTTATCAGCGTCCAATATTGCCACGAGTGATACCTCTGGCATATCCAAGCCTTCTCTCAAAAGATTAATCCCAATCAGCACATCAAATTTATCCAGGCGTAAATCTCGAATAATTTCAACACGCTCAACTGTTTCAATATCCGAGTGAAGGTAGCGAACTCGAACGCCATGCTCAGCCAAATAGTCCGTTAAATCTTCCGCCATCCGCTTAGTCAAAGTGGTCGCCAGCACCTTCTCACCTTTTTCAACTGTCGCATGAATCTCTGAAAGCAAGTCATCAACTTGGGTGGTCGCAGGTTTTACAGTTACAATAGGGTCTAGCAAGCCAGTTGGCCGTACCAATTGCTCAACCATGTCGCCGCTATGTTCTTTTTCATAATCTCCGGGGGTTGCTGACACACACACCATTTGCCCAATCAATTTTTCAAATTCATCAAAACGTAAAGGCCGATTATCTAATGCTGACGGCATCCGAAAACCATAATCAACTAAATTCGACTTCCTTGACCTATCCCCTTTATACATTGCGCCAATCTGAGGCACCGTCACATGACTCTCATCCACAATCACCATCGCCTCTTTGGGCATATAATCCAGTAGCGTTGGAGGGGAGTCACCAGGATTTCGACCAGAAAGGTAACGAGAGTAGTTTTCAATACCACTGCAGTATCCCAGCTCCAACATCATCTCAATGTCAAAGCGCGTCCTTTGCTCTAGCCTTTGAGCCTCAACCAGTCGATTTTCACTATAATAGAATGCCAATCGCGTTTTTAATTCCGCTTTAATCTCTTCAATCGCATCTAACAGAGTTTGCCTTGGCGTAACGTAGTGCGTCTTAGGATAAATCGTCACTCTCGGCACCCGCTCACCAATTTCTCCAGTCAGCGGATCAAACCACGATAGGTTCTCGACCTCATCGTCAAACAATTCAATTCTCAGCGCATCCCTATCGGATTCAGCGGGATAAACATCAATTATTTCCCCCCGCACACGATAAGTCCCCCTATGCAACTCAGCATCATTCCTCGTGTATTGCAGTTCTGCAAGCCGGCGTAAAATATTGCGCTGGTCGATCACTTCCCCTCGGCTCAAATGCAGCATCATACTCAAATAAGACTCAGGATCCCCTAAGCCATAAATGGCCGAAACAGTTGCGACAACAATGGTGTCTTTGCGCTCTAACAATGCCTTTGTCGCAGACAAGCGCATTTGCTCGACATGCTCATTGATAGACGCGTCCTTTTCTATAAAGGTATCGGTATTAGGGACATACGCCTCAGGTTGGTAATAGTCATAATACGACACAAAATATTCTACCGAGTTATTCGGAAAGAAAGACTTCATTTCGCCGTAAAGCTGAGCTGCCAAGGTTTTATTGGGCGCCATGATAATGGCTGGACGCTGCAATGTATCGATGACATGGGCAATGGTAAATGTCTTTCCAGAACCCGTCACACCTAACAACGTCTGACAAACCTCACCATCATTTAGACCTGAGACTAACTGCTTAATTGCTGCAGGCTGATCCCCTGCAGGAGAAAATTTTGATTTTATTTCAAATCTTTTTGCCATGACTTTAGTAGATACGCTAGGATTAATAAGTATTGTACTCACATTTTATGACATAAAGTCATTTACACATCGACGGCAGATCTCATGATGGACTTACCCCTTTCAAACCGCGTTCAAGAAATCAAACCTTCTGCAACCTTAGCAATCACTGCTCGAGCAGCTGAAATGCGCGCCCAAGGCAAAGACATTATCGGCCTTGGTGCAGGCGAACCCGATTTCGACACCCCCGACTTTATCAAGCAGGCGGCCATAGAAGCAATCAATAGTGGGCAAACAAAATATACCCCCGTAGATGGCACAACCGAACTCAAGCAGGCAGTTGCCAATAAGTTCAAGCAAGACAACGGCCTCAGCTACAACTTAAACCAGATTTTAGTCTCTTCTGGTGGCAAACAAAGTTTTTATAATTTAGCCCAAGCTTACTTAAACCCTGGTGATGAAGTCATCATCCCGGCCCCTTACTGGGTCTCATACCCAGACATGGTGCTACTCGCTGGCGCTAAACCCGTGATTGTTTCTGGCGATCTAAGCCAAAACTTTAAAATCACTGCAGAACAACTAGAAGCCAACATCACAGAAAAAACCCGGCTATTTGTAATCAACAGCCCATCTAACCCAACAGGAATGGCTTACAGTAAAGCTGAACTCACCGCATTAGCAGACGTGCTGCTCAAGCACCCCAACATACTCATCGCCACCGATGATATGTATGAACATATATTATGGACCGAAGCGCCATTCATCAATATTGTTAACGCTTGCCCCGAACTCATCGGTCGCACAGTTGTTTTAAATGGCGTATCTAAGGCCTATTCAATGACTGGCTGGAGAATTGGCTACTGTGGTGGACCTGCAAAATTAATTGCAGCCATGAAAAAAATACAATCACAAAGCACCTCAAATCCATGCTCTATTTCACAGGCGGCCGCAGCAGCAGCACTGTCTGGCGACCAAGGCTGCATTGCCACCATGCTCACTGAGTTCAAGGCAAGACATGATATGGTTGTTGAACGCTTAAATAAGATTACAGGCGTATCTTGCCTACCTTCAGATGGCACCTTTTATTGCTTCCCCGACGTCACCCCTGTCATTGAACGACTCGATAACATTGATGACGATGTCAGCTTAGCGGAACATTTAATTACAACCGCTGGAGTCGCACTTGTTCCAGGGACTGCCTTCGGCGCACCTGGCCATGTACGCCTCTCTATCGCGACCAGCGAAGCAAACCTTACAGAAGCCTTAAACAGACTCACCAAAGCCCTACAATAGGCAATATAACCAGGCCAAATAACAACTTGGCCTGGTTACCCCCTTTCTTGCCCCCTCTAATTCAAAACAGAATACCCTTTCTGACTACCTGCATTTCAACTTAGTCTCAACCTATATTTTCGTAATTTTTTTCAACGCTTTCCCTTTCGAAAAAAAGCACAAAGCCCTTTCTAAACAGCCCACTTTTTAACTAACGCCTCAGCATTCACTTGACCGCCCCGTATATTACTTTAATAATAGAGCACTGATTTACTATATTAACTTAAAGATAATGACCAAGAAACCTCTAGGACTGACCTTAATAGAACTCACCATAACACTTTCCATACTCTCAATTTCCCTCAGCATCGGGCTTCCCTCTAGCTGGCAGTGGCTTCAAAAGCAACAGCTTGAGAATGAACGATCTCGATTAAAGCGCGTTTTTTCACTGGCCAGAAGTGAAGCCATTACGAGAGGCACCTCTGTCACTTTATGCCCATCCAACAACGAAACAAGCTGCACCAAAGGATTCATATGGCATAACGGCTGGATTTTATTCCAGGACAGCAACAACTCAAGGCAGAGAGAGAAAGGCGAGCCAATTTTACGCGCCGACGGCAACACAACTCACATTAGAATCCTGAGCAGTGTTCGCAGACAACGCATTCGGTTTTACCCACTCGGCAACTCTTCTGGGTCAAACGCGACTTTTAGCTTCTGTAGCCCCAGCAACCAAGTGCAACCCAAATACTTGGTGATGAGCAACCAGGGGCGAACTCGCTACACCAACACACACCCAAACAAGCGAAAAAAACCCTGCAGCGTTTAAAATATCGTAATTTCAAGGCAATACCATCAGCCTAATAAAAAAAACTTATTATAGCCTTGACTTAATACAGATATCGTATATTATTCCCTTACTTTCTGAAGATAATTCCTCGGTAGCTCAGCTGGTAGAGCGGGTGACTGTTAATCATTAGGTCGGCGGTTCGAGCCCGTCCCGAGGAGCCATTTTAGAAAGTACCTGTCGCGGGGTGGAGCAGCTTGGTAGCTCGTCGGGCTCATAACCCGAAGGTCGTAGGTTCAAATCCTGCCCCCGCTACCAACTATTTGTATCACACAAATAGCATCAAAAAACCTCAGATTTACCCTCAAAACCTCTCTTAGAGATTTCAGTATGACAGCCTTCACACCAAATAATGAACTTGAAAACCAACTTTTAGCCGCGCAATCAGGGCACACTGCCGAAGATGATTTCCTTCAACTATTAATGGCCTCTCAAGTATTTTTACCGGTAAAATCTGCAGCCGATGGCGGCCCCAACAAAGTCGAACCACTGACCATTGAAATTGAAAAAGACAATTTCTCTTATGCTGTTTTTAGCAGCCCCGATAGAGCCAAAGAAATGATTGCTCACTTTCCAGGATTTGAAAGTGGCATGCTAGTAGAGTACAAATGGGTCGTAGAACAAGCAACTCCAGACCTAGGCGTCTGCCTAAACCCCGGATTAGATGTTGGCATGGATATGACGCCAGATATGCTTCAAAGCTTACCTCAAGACTCAGTACCCGCTAAGTAAACAGCCAGTAAATCTTGATATAACTCACCAATACTTTCCGCCGTTTCCTTCCGCTTCAAGTGCTGGTCTTTATTATGCGAGACCACCATGTTCACCTCTAACTCAACGACTGTTTTTAATATCTCTTGTGCAAACAGCTCTGCGCGATCTCGATCCATCACTCAACCCTCATTTTTCAACGCTTTATTGCTTGGTAATCCATGGATGTGACAGCCCAGGTACTTTTTTCAATTTTTGCAAATATTTAGAAGCCAGCGCTTGAGTCTCAAAACCCGTTACGCGCAACCTATGCCAAGTACGACCTTTAACAACCACCGACGATTCTTTCGCATCAATCCCTCTGGCCTTCATACTTTTTAATGCCTTAGTTGCAGCCGCCTTATTGGCAAACGAAGCGATATTAACCCCCCCCGGCCGCCCGCCTCTATTCGTTCGAGATTTTGAGGAAACAGTTTTAGGCGCTGCCTTAGATGATACTTTTTTTGCAGGGGGAGCAACCACAGCAGCGACAGTAACAGGCGCTTTTTTAAGATCCTCAATCCCACTTTCTATTTTCATAATATCATGAACCATAGAGGCAACGGTTCTAGATAGCGTCTTCATTTTATCTGATTGCTCCGCTAATACCCCAGCCACCTCTTCGGAAACAGCTGGCGCCTCAACACCCTTCCCCGCGCTCGCACCAAAGGAATTTTCAACCTCAGCCATGCGCTTAACCAGTGTTTTAACTTGAGCCTCCATGACTTTAACTTTTATCGGATCAACAGATGACTTCGATTCCTCTGGAAAGCCCCCCATCTGCAAGTCGGCCAATGCAACCTGCATCTCTGACACTTCACGCTGCAATAAATAGGAATATCCTGCCAAACCGAGAATAGCAACAACACCAACAATAGAAGCAACCACACCCATCATTGACGGCTTACTCGAACCATAAACCGCAGAGTTATCTAATTTTGAACGAGAGGAACCAACGCCTGATTGTGATTTATCAGCATTAAGAGAAAAGTCATCACCACCAAAAAGATCAAGGTCTTCATCTTCTTTAGCAGCCGTAGAAGTTATCGGGTTATCACGAATCGCCCGGAGAATACTGTCTTTGGTTTCTTGGGCTTGAGTTGACTCATAAACATCGTCCTCATCAAACAATTCGTCAAATAAGTCATTATCTTCAGCATCACTTTCAGGCTCATCATCTAACTGATACTGAGTGGTTTCAGTTTGAGTACTTCCATCATCCAAACCTTGAAGAAATTCACTAATAACCTCATCATCTTCGGTTAGATCGTCAATTTCATCTAGCACATCACCAAATTGTGAGACTTGATTAGATTTTGCCGCTTTTGCAATATCATCATCAAAATCATCTTCCACTAGATCCGACACCGGTCTCTCCTCACTTTACATCACTAAGTGTGATTTTTTATTATAATGAGAAGTTTAGACCAATATACCCAGTTCTGCACCGAAACTTAAAGCCGCTTTATTTGATACCTGAAATCGTGAACTGAGATGATGGCGCGCTACCAGCAGCCTCATACACAGAAGGTGCCTCTGGATCACTTGCTTTAGAGTGATACTGAGTAAACAGCATCATTGCTGCCATTGCCAACAAAGCAACGGTTGACTTCATCAACCACTGCGATTCCTCTCTTCTCGCAGGAACACGCCTCCGGCTAATGATATCACCTGCAGTCGTCGTCACCCTACGCTGCTGCACACTTCTTTGCGCTGCTCTTGAAGCCCTTTGCACTTGACCCTGAATGACTTTCTGTTCATCAACTTGAACGGCTAGTTTAGCTTGTGTATTGGTCAATCGGTGTAGCACTTGCTGAGCATTTTGCGGTCGATCAATCGGCCTAACTTCTAACATCCAATCAATTACCTGTAAAATCTCAGGTCGATATTGCCCTTCCCTTGACACCTCAATAGAGTCCAATGGATCCGGATGACCATCTTGCAATGCTGCCACTCGCTCTGGTGCCTCAGCAGGCTTTTTACCGGTTAAGGCTAAATACATGGTTGCACCCAATGCATATAAATCTGTCCATGGCCCCTGCCTTCCATGACTCTGATACTGTTCAAAAGGGGCATAACCAGGCGTTAACATTTGCGTTAAGGTATGGCTTTGCTCACCCCATGCAAATCTAGCAGCACCAAAATCTATCAATTTAGGATACTTCCCCTCACTCAAATAAATATTGCTTGGCTTGATATCTCTGTGCAAATAACTCTTTAAATGAATGGCTTTTAAACCTTCCAACACGGGCACAAATATATCTAAAAACTGCCTTTCAGAAAGCGCCCCTTGCCTTCTAAGGTAATTAAAAAACAGCTCACCATCTTCATAATCCATAATGAGATACGCCGTACCATTTTGCTCCAAAAACCGATTAACACCGACGATATTTGGCGCATGAAACTTAGCGAGCACTCTTGCCTCATCTAAAAACCGCTGCAAACCAAACTCATAACTTTTTTGGTTTACCTCACTCGATGGCACAACCGAATGACCATCCACTCTGCGAACAGCAATTGAAGGCGGCAAGTACTCTTTGATCGCCACCTCTCTATCTAGCTGCGTATCATAAGCTTTATAGGTTATTCCAAAACCACCCACACCCAAAACACCTGTTACTTCGTATACATCCACTTTAGAACCAACAGGTAATGCATTATGAATTGTCATTATTTTTTGTCCAATTTTCCATCATCCCAACAACACGATCACTGGTTTATTATATTATTTAAAGCTACAGCAATTTGTGTACCAACAATATTTTATTATTACATTACAACCACTTACATTTTTTTACTGATAACGTTCAAAGCTATATTCCATTACAGTCATTTTTTTACGACATTGTCGTCACTTTTTGACAATGCAGTTAATCGCAAATATATTGTTAACCTTGTATACCGGTATACTGGTAACACCAAGATACCTGCTCCTATTAGTAAATCAATATATGATAGATCTCAATTGCTCTTCTATTCAGTGGTAATGAGAAGCCGACAAAAGGTATAAACAAGGGAACTTATCAAGAAAACTTCAAGTGACAATATTAGCCATAGCAAAAATACAAGATTGAACTATGCTTGCAAATATACGGTGACGATTTAAGGACAAGGCATGACAAAATCTGAATTAATCAATCGCATAGCAGAAGCAAGACCTAACTGGCCACACGGTACAGTTTCTGAAGGTGTAACGTCTTTAATAGAACAAATGACACAAGCATTGATGTCTGGAGAAAGAATTGAAATAAGGGGTTTCGGCAGTTTTACAATTAGAAAAAGGCCACCAAGAATGTCTAGAAACCCAAAAACAGGGCAGTCTTTTCAATTGAAGGAGCGCTATGCCCCTTACTTTCGACCAGGAAAGGCGCTAGCTGAACGCGTCAACAGCGCCAAAAACAAGGCTTAACCTTGCGAATGAGTTTGATAAAACCACTGCAAAGACTCTTCCAAGCCTGATTCAAGTGCCTTAAGACTAGAATCATCCAGCTTTTCATCTTTAACAGATGCCTCTTCCCTCTCTTCTGTGGGAAGACCGTAGTATTGACCAGATTTCAGCAATAACTTATAAACCTCGTCTTTTGCAGAAAACTCATACCATTGCGCGATTTTTTCAACCACAATATGAAAGGCCCCCTCTAAACCATTTTGACTAATCGAAATAGTTGAAAACTTTGGCTTAGCCTCACCCGGTACCGCACAACGTAACTTAAAGACTTCAACCGGTTTACGACCAACACGCTTAACAACTTGCTTAGCCAAGCCCGTTATTTTGCCATCATCGTTAATCAATTTGTTATGCAGCAATGCCTTTCGCAGATAAAAAGCACGCTTTCTTTTATCTAGCTCTGCATTTCTTTCTTCAGCTAACGCCTTATCAGGAAAATATTCTTGATAATGATTACCATCCCATGACTTTGTCACTCGGTAATATTGTCGCCCACCACCATCATTAAATAGCGTAACACCCATAACTACTTTTCACTCTAGAAAACACGCACGCACAGTATAACATAAACATCTCTACGCCTGCTACCACCAGCCTTGTCCAATGAGGAATGAGTCTGAAGCGATGAGTTATTTCCAGTGAGAAGTGAGCCTAAAGAAATGGAGTGATAAGCGAAAAAACGTTCATGATTAAGGAATGAATACAATC
>JABHGC010000052.1 GCA_018672285.1 Methylococcales bacterium | reverse complement strand
TTCAGGTGTTTATAGGTCATATTGGCCTCTGTAATGTGTTTGGTAGCTTATTACTTTACACCTGAGTCTTACTTTACTCTATAGGTGTTTTTATTTAGCTACGACCAGAGGTCATGCACTTATCATACGAATTCAGGTTTCTTTATGATTTCTTTTTTTGATGCAGAGTAGCAGAATTCAACTTTATTTTTATAATTGTCAAAACGATCACCCCTTTGCCAGTTGTGAAAAATGCTAGAAACATCCTTAATATCCTTATCTGTCAGCTCTATATATTTTTTCTCAAATTCAGAGCCAAGTCTTCTAAGGTCCATAAATAAAACTTCTTCGCTTCTCGCCCGAAGGTTAACAATACCCTCTTCTGCTTGATGAGCTTTAGCCTCTTTATTTTTATTTAGGATCCAAAGAGTTACACTAATATCAGTGTTGTAAAACATATCTCTTGGAAGAGTTATTATCGCCTCAATCAAATTATTTTCGATCAGTTGTTTACGTATTTTGTATTCATTTCCTGATGCTGAAGTAGACCCACTTGATAGAATGAATCCAGCAATACCATTTTCGGACAGTTTAGACACCATATGTAATATCCAACCATAGTTAGCATTACTTACAGGAGGGACATCGAAACCACTCCAACGTTTATCATCAAGCAACTCACTACTATCTCGCCAGTCTTTCTGATTAAATGGTGGGTTTGCCATTATAAAATCAGCTTTTAGTAGTTCGTGTTGGTCTTTAGCAAACGTATCTTTAGCTGCTACACCGAGGTTGGCAGAAATTCCTCTAATAGCAAGGTTCATTTTTGCAAGTTTAAATGTTGTAGGGGTTGCTTCTTGTCCGTAAATAGCAACATCTTTAGTGTTGCCTTTATGGTTTTTTATAAACTTCATTGATTGAACGAACATACCACCAGAGCCACAACAAGGGTCATAGATTTTCCCCCTGTATGGTTCAATCAATTCTGCAATGAGATTAACAACACTTTTCGGAGTATAGAACTCTCCTTTTCCCTTACCTTCAGCTATCGCAAACTTAGCTAAAAAGTATTCGTAAACTCTTCCCACAATATCTTTATGCGGACTATTTAGGGTTTCGATATTATCAACAACATCGACCAATGCAGCGAGCTTACTTGTATCAAATTCCAATTGAGAGAAATAGTTTTTAGGTAATGCACCTTGTAGTGCTTTGTTGGTTTTCTCTATAGTGCTCAGGGCAGTATCAATCTTCAGCGCAATATCTTCTTGTTTAGCGTTCTGCTGAACAAAGCTCCAACGACTTTCAGGTGGCAAATAGAATACGTTATCTTTGGTATAGGCAGGAACCATATCAATGTGCTTTTCAAGCCCTGCATCAATTAGTTTCTGACGCTGCTTTTCAAAAGTATCACTGATGAACTTTAAGAAAATAAGGCTTAATACGATGTGTTTGTATTCTGACGATTCAACACTACCACGCAGCTTATTTGCTGCATCCCAGAGTGTTTCTTCGAATGATTTTTCTTTCTTCTTAGTTACTTTTTTTTTCGTTGCCAAAATATTGCCTTTTAAATTCGATTTAGATTTGGTGTTTCCTAATAATTAGGTGCATCTTAACCTGTTTACCCGCTTGTTACTGTAGTGACAAATCGTTACCACTTGCTCCCTGATTACCTTAATTTCAAAAAGCGCTGCGTTGATGCCTTTTTTCTTTAGGTAGGTAAGTAAGAGTTGTCGCCATTATCTACATCAAACATCTTTACGACTTCTAGCATTTGCTGAAAATAGTACGCTGATTCGTTCTTTGAAATATACCCTATTGCTGTCCGTTTATATCCTTATACCGCTAGTGATTTATGTAGTGCGCTCAATCCAATTAACGATTCTCTGCCCCCAAGGGTCAATGACCTCCGCCGGAAGAGCCCCAGAATGCTTGGATTTGGGATGGGGGATACCTGTGTAGGTCTTTTCGCCTAACTGGTCTTTAAAGTAATCACTTGGCCATCCCAGAGATTTCTTCATAATACGTTGAAGAATATTTTTCTCATTCTCGCTTACCCAACCTGGCGCAGACCTGAGCAACATAGTTGAGAGTTTTGCCGCATCATCGGAGGTATCTATTTCCAATAATGTATAAAACTGATTGCTGAGCTCCAGCTCGATATTAGCTAAACACCGAGGATTTTGCGTGTCAGCCATCCAATGTTTCTTCCCATCGCCGAGCTGAGGAAGTTTTGATACATCTTTTCTGACTAGCTTAAAACCATGCTTAGCAACTAAGCATTCGACCATTTCGATGAAAGATTGAAACTTCCCAATATAAAGATGAGCATCATCAGTTTGATCATCAAGATTATTCCATGCCCCTCCCGGTAAATTGCCAGCCTCTTCTTTTTCATTCGGGCTCAGATCATTGTCCAGAACCTCCTTTTCGCCATCGCCGATGATATTGTTAACGGACTTTGTCTTGCTCGGGACACGGTTTGTTATGTGTGGATTTTTAAAAGACACCGTTACTCGATCTGACATAAGTCCTACTGTCGCTTTATCAGAGTCTGAAAGTTCGTCATCATCCAAATCAAATTGCTCGGAAGCCTCCCCTTTCTTGCCATCGCCCTTAGTTGGTTTGCCACCAACTTGCCGCTCATATCCTGGGTGATAAAAGTCTATTTCACCTTCAACCTCTGAAGGCAATTTGTCGAGCTTACTCACTTCCCATACAAAGAAAGTATTGGAGGTACCGTCCCCCCAGCCACTAGCCTCTAGCTCTACACCCGTAAGAGGTGGTGGTGTAAATTGAAAGTTCCAATGCTGATAATTGTTGTGCTGATACTGGCCTTTTATTAACTGGACACAAATACTTTCAAAGGAGACTCTAGCTTCATGGTCGAGTAACACCCAACTGAGAAAACGCCTGTTGTCATCTCGGTTAAAGTAATACATTGGGTATTCCGCTCCCTCTCGAACGACAATCAAGGGCTTTCCGTCATCACTTTTGCCGACAACAAAGTCTTCAGCCAAAGCATTATGCTGAAGACTTAGGCGAGCCAAAAACGGATCATGATAAAAAAGTACACGAGCCATTTCTAATTGCGGGATAAATACCCTAGTGCTTCCAACTTGTGTAACAAAACACAGTAGGTTGCCGTCTCTACCATGTCTATGTGCTTGATATGCTGGGCAATCAGATGCTTTAGCTACCTTCCATGATTGAGTACTTTCTATCGTGAGCTCGATTGGCAAACCGGCTTTCTTATACTGCTTTGTCGGATTCAAAACACGCTTTCTGGCAAGTACTGGTATGTTGCTAAACTGCATGCTCTGCGAAGAACCACCATTCAAGTCAACGTTTATCGCCCAAGATTTTCTGTCTTTGCCACGGAAAAGAGAGCCGATTCCAAGTACTCTGGAATCATCATTCAGCTTTTTAAACCTTGCGTTATGCTTGCTCACTTAATATCTCCTTTAAAAGCTCTGCAACAATATCTGTCATTCGCTCATCACTCAAACCAGCCTCCCTAAGCAATGACCAGCGCTTAATTTCCCGCCCTTGCTCTAACATCAAGAAATGGGTACGAGTAAGTCTTCGTGCCTGATACTCAGCTGTGTTTTCGGAATAAATGGCAAGCAGAGTCGAGCAACGTGGTAAACGGTGAAGGTTTTTTTCGACTGTCGCCCGCTGTTTGAGTTGGTGAATCAAGAATGTTTTACTTAAGTGGGGCGCGCTTAAGTCTTCACATAAATTTTGATAAGCACGGCGCAACTCTCTGGCAACTTGTCTGTCTCGCTGTGGCCAGTCGACACGTTTGTTAACTGTTATATTCTCGGCATGATATACACTATTAATCTGCATCAGCCAGTCATAATGGTTTCTATAAAGCCGCGCATAAAGTGCCTGATTTTGCTGTCGGGCTGCTTTTGGAGGGCTCAACTCAAGTAGCTGTTGCCAATTGATTTGATCTTGGTTCAATTGGTTTTCAGTAACTGACGCCTGTAATTGTGCATGATGAGGTTTCTTACTACTGGTCTCCATGCTTGATGCTTTTTCAATAGCATCGCTAATTCCAACTACTCCATTCGATAAAGCCGATAGAGCTACAATATGCTCTGCAAAGCTGAAGCTTTTCCTATGCTTTCTGAATATTTCTCGCAGCCATGATGTTTCCTTACCAGATGGATGAATTCCTGCATTTGAAAGCCAGCGTTTGCCCCAAAACTGGATTACGGCTTCTTGAATTTTTGCATGATCAATCCTTCGACCGTGTAAATACCCCCAGCTTGACGCAAAGTGCTTATAGAATGAAGTCCATTGAGAAAAACTGACGCCTTCATTTTGAACCTTCAATAATTGAGCAACTTGATTAGAAAAGGTTCTATCAACATCCTCGCTTTTAACTGGCTCCTGTATTTCGGCTACTTCAACAGGAATATGAGAATGTCGGTGCTCTCCGTTAAGCTCGATACTTGTCATATTTAAGAGCCCGTGAGCCGGGCATATCTTTAGTAGGGGGACCTGCCAGAGTCGATTCCAAAAGCACTCACCGTATTTAAACTTTTGCTCATTCAAGCATTCAACGCAGATAAAAAGCTTAGTCTTTGCCTTAACTCTTGAAGCCGCGATGCCACTTGCTAAATGAGCAGCACCTTGTGAGCTACCGCTCATCCACTCCCTTAACTTGTTATTTCGTTCTTGAGGGATAAACGGGGCATAGATAGGCCACAATGTATGGCGAGAGATAAGAGTTTGGGTATCTAAACCAAGCGAATCGCTGTACTGACTTGCTAACTTTCCGACATGACTCGGTAGGTCTACAGTGGCAATCACTCCACGATTATTAAATACCATGTCCAATAGTTGCTTAGGCGATGTTTCACCATCGTGCACACCTGCTCTTGCTATCGTGCTATACAGCAACTCTTCAGGATAAGGAGCGGGAAATCCAAGCATTAGTAGCCAGCAGCCCAACCATCCAAGTCGAACATATCACCGTTTTTCTCAAGCCGCTCTATCAGTGAAAGTTCTTCTTGTTTGCAATAAGCATATTGATACCGTAGGTCATTAACGTCTAAATCAAGCCAGTCTTTTTCCTTAACTTTAGTTTTTGACTTTTTTTGCCCTGTTGGACCTTCATTAGATTTATACCAGTTCATCAAAACAGGGATCATTTCATGGAGGCTATAGTCTGGGTGCTCTTTAAAAACCCGCTCTATCAGTTTGGCAACAGTCTGCTCATCAAAAGATTCCTCAATCTGCAATATCACATTGTATAAACGTAGTGCCTCTTGGTTCCCGCCAAATAGCCTTTCCTCTTGTTTTTGAACAACATTCAAAATTTCAGCACCAAGTTGGATGATCTGCTTATCGAGGTCTACAACACGCATATCTGAGTACTTTATGATTTTGTCGGCATCACCGGATCGTAACGCATTCAGCATAGGATGAATGGGTTTAAGCTCCTGTTTATATACCGTCTGTAGAATGCCTGGGGTAATTCGTTCTTTCTTGTTTGCTATGGCACGGAGCTGAGCTAACACAAAGAGCTTCAAAACAATATCTAAAACTCCTTGAGAGAGGTCATACCAGCAATCTCTAATCTCATCAGTCAGTGGATCATCTCCATGTTTCAGCCACTGGTATTTCCAAAGGTTGTCAGAAAACCGAATCCAATTAGGGTTTGGCGTCTTTCCACTGCCTTGAGATACGTATTGTGGAATAGTCTCCCAATAGATAGAGCCGAGACCAGCGCTCCTTCTTCCTGATTGTAATTCTAATTCAAAAATAGGGCGAGCTTTAGGAGTGCCAACCAATACGATCGGAATGCCCACCGTGTTTACAAGTTCGACAAAAAATTCCAACATCTGCTCCTTACCACCGGAGCGTACCTGGCTTAAACGCTGGATTTCATCTATGACTAAGATACCAATCGCGCGGTTATTAGCCGTTTGCCGCATCAAAGCTAGCATTTTTGGAACAGATAGGCGTTGTTTTGCATAACGACGCTCGTAATCCGTACCCAGCACATTATCAACAGCACTGAAGAAATTCAGACAAAGGCTTTCTAGATCACCATTACTAGGGCATTCTATTTTGAGATAGGTAACTTGAAAGAAGTTCTGTTGTTCGTGGTAGATGACTTGAGGGTAAGTTTCGAGAACTCGCTCCAAAGAGCTTGTTTTGCCACTACCTGAGATGCCCACTAAAGACATACTTCTCGCAGTTGTTTTTTCTACGGCAAAGTTTGCAGGACCTTCCCCACCTGACTTGATTAGCTCGTAGCCTTCCTGCAATTTCCTGTTTAGTGACCCGTCACTGATGTTTCTGCCGACATACCCCATACGAAGTATTAAGTCTATTTTCTCTTGCAACTGCACATGTTGAGACAGAGGCTGAAAATAATCGTCTAAAAGCGAAACAACCATGTGCATTCTAGACTTAGGATCTGCTAGCCGATCAGAGGGATGATACTCTACCTTTCCCTTGATGCTATTGCCTGCTTGAGCAACAGATAGAATGGGAGGAAGCGCCTCAATGAAGGGGTTGCCATCGTATCGTTTGATACCTGTTGACTGGTAAGACGCTGTAACAAAATGATTAGGTTGTTCCATCAATCATCTCCATCATTAAACAATTCGTCTTCAAAATCCGGGTAATCATCACTATCTTCAGGGGGAGTGAGATAAACTACTTTTGCAGGCTCCTGTCGTTCATTTCTTTTTGGTCGACGCTGTTCCCGCTCTTTCTCTAGCTGCTCAGACCTCGCATGACCGACCCCTTTCATTCGCTCTGCATTTGTTGCGGCTGTCCTCGGTGTTTGTTTAATTGCCGACGAGATGATGTCTTCAACACGATTTTCATGATGCTTCCGGAGCTTGTCAGCTTGTAACTGATCTTTCGCTCCTTGTGTTGGTTGACAATAAAGTTGTTAACAAATAAGCCTGTTAACCGTTGATTTATATTCGTTGAAATCTGAGCAAATCATTAAAGTTGTTAACAAAATATGTGATTTGGTAGCACAACATGAAGCCATGTTGTTGATTCGTAA
>JABHGC010000053.1 GCA_018672285.1 Methylococcales bacterium | reverse complement strand
TGTTTGTTTGTGCTGTTTTGTCGCACTCATTATAACTAATGAGGCCAGGCATTCTCTTTTTTTTTTCGTTATTTATCAATAAAGACGCTTACTTTCAGACTTTTGCATCTACCTCAATAGTATTAATACGGTATTAATTTAAGCTTTTAGGGCAACGCAAAAGACAGATATCATTCAAAAGTAAAGCTCAATGAACTTATCTGTCTACTCACTGGTTGGGTTGATGACACAATTAGACATCATATCTTAAGATTCTAAGAGAACAATGACGCCCCAATTTACAGCAAAAAGCAGAATTGTGACGTAACACCCAGTTTTTTATCCGCACAAACCCCATACTGTACCTAACAGCTTGGCCATGTGATCCAACGAACTCCCTACATCCCCAAGGGGTTGGTAAGCAGTCCAAGTTTTTAATACCGAACAACCACCCCAGCCGGAGTTGTTCGGTTTTTTTTGCCCAAAAACCCCATATTTAGAACGTGCTAAAATTGTGACCAAGGACACAGTTTTACCCGGCACCATCGCCCATACTTAATTTAACAGCTTGGCCAAGTTAGCCAGCAGACTCCCTACCTCCCCAAGGGGTTGGCGATCTTACCAAGCTTTTAATGCCGAACGATCACCCCAGCCGGAGTCGTTCGGCTTTTTTTATGCCTGATAATTGGTTATGATCATCTAATAATAAAAAATAACTATTAAATCAGCAGACTACCGTGACAAATACTCCTGAACTTAGCGCTCTCATTCAAGATCTCTGCTTAAATATCGAGTTGCTCAATGAGAGCACCGATAATGTCAATGAAAATGCAAACCAGAGCTTAATGCTCTCTACCCGCGCCAAAAACACCGCCAAAGAATGCAGTGACAGCATTCGGCAAATGGTTAATTTTATTGATCAAATCAGCCTAAACAAAGATGACACCAGCGACATCACCACCATCATCACCAACATTATCCAAAAAACCCGAATACTCTCTACCAATGCAAAAATTGAAGCCGCAAGACTCGGTGATCAAGGTCGACGCTTCAACATTGTTGCAGAAGAAATGAACAATCTATCGAGCAAAACAGAGCGCGTGGTAGAGCAAATTCACAGCGTACTTGATCAAACCATCGATTATGTGACCGACGCGGCAGCACATGCACACATCGCTTCAGACAAATTAGATCTTTTAGAGACCAGTGAAGATCTGGTCTTTACCTTTCTCAACGAGCTGACAGAGTCTGTCACCCAACAGCGCCAGCAAATGTCCACCTTCACCCAACATACTGATGGTTTTTTAAACAAAGAAATTCAACAAGATGAGATCTATCACCTCATCTCAGATATCATCAAAACATTGTCGTTTTTTAAAACTAAAACACTGACTGTCAAAGAAAATACCCAACAAGTCCACCGACTCGTCGATAACGTCAGTGAATCAGCACATGATTGCATCGAACAACTCCATGAGATGATTGCCTCAGTAAAACAAATCAACGCCTCATCGACCAGCATCAACAACCTCATTAGAGACATTCACATCGTCACCGATGACACCATTTTACTCTCCCTTAACGCCAAAATCGAAGCTGCCCGTATCGGCGTTCATGGTGGAGCATTTATGGTCATTGCCGATGAAATGAGAAAATTAGTCATCACTACCGACACCGCCATCAGTAAAATCCACACCGTACTGCAAGACACCATTGACCACGCCGCGCTAGCCATCGAAATGTCTGGTCAGTCAGAAGAGTTTATTGAAATGCTAGAAATGAGCGACCAACTTATTTCTAGCCTAATGGAGAGCTTTGCCCCTTCCGTCAATAACCAATTAAAATGCGTGCAACAAGTCTCCACCTCACTTAAGAAATATGACCGCCCTAGCGACAGCAACCCCAGCAGACCCAGCTTAAGTGACCAACGAAACTATATTCGTTATAAGCTCAATGGCAACGCCACCATTTCAGCAGAAAGCAACCTCTCTGGCACCATTGGTGACATTAGTCTCGGCGGCCTCTTTGTCTTAACCTCCTCTCCACCCAATAAAACCTGGATGAACAAACACGGTGAAGTCTCCATGACCACCACGCTCGCAGGCTCACCACTGAGCATCGACCTCATTGCCGCAGTGACTTTTGTTACAGACAAAGGGGTTGGGTTACAATTTGGAGAACAAACGAATGAATCGAAGATCAAACTTAGCCGACTCATCGCAGAACTCCGCACCCAGCAATCTTAAAAAACACCAGAGCAGCACATAATTTATGTCAAAACCCACACCGGTACACAAGCCCCGCCCAATGATCGACATGCTGATGAGCATTGTCTTACCCTCACTCATCTTAATGAAACTCAGTGACGACCAATATCTCGGTGCCACTTGGGCGCTCATCATCGCCTTAATCTTCCCCATTGGCTGGGGTTTATTTGAACTACTCAAATACAAAAAATACAACTTCATTGCGATTTTAGGTTTGGTCAGCGTATTACTCACAGGTGGCATAGGGCTGCTTGAGCTAGACACTAAATGGCTCGCCATTAAAGAAGCGCTCATACCAGCCCTAATTGGCATCGCCGTGTTAATCTCAACGCGAACCAAACACCCGTTGGTGAGAACCTTACTCTACAACCCAACCATCATTGACGTCGATACAGTGCATCAACGTCTGGTCGAGAATAATAATGAAAAGCCCTTTGAAGCCAGACTTCACAAAGCCAACTACTTACTCAGCAGCACTTTTGCCTTCTCAGCCGTCATGAATTACATTCTCGCGAAATGGATTGTGACCAGTCCTGCAGGCAGTGCTGCATTCAATGAAGAACTAGGACAACTCACGATTGTGAGTTACCCGGTCATTGCACTGCCGTCATTAATTATGATGTTTGCGATTTTTTATTATATTTGGAAGACCATACATGGCTTAACCGGCCTCACGTTGGATGAAATATTACAGACACCACCGGATCAAAAAGACACACCAGACAATAAAACCAAGCAGGAATAACCTAAACCCTTTCCAGGCCTCTATAAAAAAGATACAGTAACAGTCGCTAACGACAGCAAAACGCATACCGAGCAAATGGGTATGACTCACTTTAAACCCGCCATAGAATCCGGGTACCAAAACGATGCGACAGCACCTAAAATGGCTAGCCTTACTACGCCAAGCACGCCTTCAACTGACAGTGATGCATGTTTTGATCAGCGTCACAATTTTAGCTGCACTCACACTGCTGGCAATCCAACAAGAAAGCAAAGCGCTAGACAAAGCGCTGATTTTGTCACACACAGCTACCCTCACCCAATTAAAACAAAACACGCTAGTTGAATACGCTTTAACAGGCACGTGGCCAACCACACAACTCCGCAGCATTGATGGAGCTGTCGCCAACCAACGCTACCAACTCGACCACATTAAGACCCAAAACGGCCATTTCACAGCGACCTATCAACAGACTAAAGCAGACAACAACATCATCATCCACTACCAGAGAGTGACGGGTAACTACCCAGACATGATCAGCCAATGGGTGTGCGGTTATCGACTCCCAAGACAAGATGAAGCCACCCTTGGCCCCAACCAAACTAACATAGACCCAAACTTGCTTAGCCAACACTGCAAAAGGATCAAACCGTGAATGCCAATATCGCATTACTAAACCAACAAATGATCACCCTTATTGAACAAGGCGATAGCTCAGAGCAAGCCTTAGATAAAGTCAACCAAAGCCATTTCGCTAAAGAACACAACATCCGCCTTAACCAAAACACGGAAGCGGTGATAGAGCTTAACCAGAACAAGCGCTACACAGCACTAGGCCCCGTACTTCAAGAAAATTTAGCCAGCATCACCCAGGATCGCAATGCGGTGGCGGCTGAAAATATCTTGGCACAACAAAAGCAACTCATCATTGCTGGCTGGAAAACCTTTCATAACAGCTCATTGGCCAATTTATTCTACTTAGTCCTACTCACTTTATTGGCCATTTTTTTTAGGGTCTTCATTGCACCTAGCTTTGAATTACTCTATGCCGACTTCGGCTACCTCCCCGCCATCACTCAATTTGTGCTCGGCAATGGCGGTTTATTCATGCTCATTGGTTTGTGGCTCATTGGTACTAGCTACCTGATTATTTTGCTCAGCTTATCAAGCGCGGTCAATCGCTTTCAATTTCCACCACGCTTGCTAACAATGCTACCTCTGTTCAAGCAATTTAAACAACAGATTGACAAAATAATGCTGCAGGCCATCACTGAATTTGTAGGTCGAACCACACAACATCGCTTCCCCCCTTTAAGCACATGGCAACAGTGGTACCCAGAGCAAGACGCCAAGCTTCTACTTGAAGCACATCAACTCACTGCACTTAGCCTAGAACTCAATTCTTTTGAAGCCACCATGCGAAAACAAAAAGAGCTTCTGACCGACCAATACATCATGCTCTCAACCAACGCCATTAAGAGTGCGACTTTACTTTTAAGCATATTACTAGGTATTAGCATTGCAGTGATCGTGTTTGCCATGTACACCCCAATATTTAATCTCGGGAGCATCATCTAATGCAAAAGACTCGTGGTTTTGTTTTTATTGAACTCATGTTTGTTATTGCAATCATCGGCATACTTGCCGCTGTTGCACTGCCAGCCTACCAAGACTATGTTACTCGCGCTGAAGTTGCAGAACCCATCACTGCAACTGTCGAAATGAGGTCAGCAGTCAATGAATATTACCAAGCAACAGGGCGCTACCCCATAAACAATGAAGAAGCAGGCCTTGCACCACCTACGGCCTACCGAGGCCGTTATTTCATTGCCACTTACGTTGACCAGGGGGCAATTCATATAGAGCTAGACCCCACAGTCTCTAACCGAACCCGTAACAACGGCAAGTGGTTAAGTTTACGTCCAATCAAGAACCCGCTATCTGTGACCAACCTAACCTGGAGTTGTGGCAATGCCTCACATTTTGCACCAGAGCAATTGATTGGCACGAATAAAACCGATCTACAAGATCAACTTCTCCCCAGCAACTGCCGATAAATCAAGGGACAGCCCATGTTAAACAAAAATAATCACCGCCAAACCCACACCGGTTTTACTTTAATAGAACTGATGATCGTCATCGCTATTTTAGGCGCCATGGTTTCATATAGTGTGCCCTCGTTTCACCAATACACCATTAAAACCCAGGTTCGAGAAAGCTATGTATTTGGCAGCCAATTACAAAAGGCCATTACGGATTACTATACAAAACAACAACGCTTCCCTAAGAACAACCAAGAAGCCGGATTACCACCACCAAATAAGCTCATCGGTATTCACGTCACCCGTATTGAGGTTAACAATGGCAGCTTACAACTCACACTCGGCAATAAAGTAAACCAAAAAATTGCTGGAAAAAAACTGACATTACAACCCATGGTTGTCGATGGCAGCCCTAAATCCCCCATTTCCTGGGCATGTGGCAATGCATCAAACCCTATCGGTATGCGTAAAATTGGCAACAATCAAACAGACATTCCCGCCTACTACCTTCCCATCGAGTGCCGAATTTAACCCATAAAAAAACCCGCAGAGCTTTCGCTCTGCGGGTTTTTTTACTTGAAAATTAATGCGCCGCAGCTGGTGCTACCGCTTTTTCAAGTGCGCCTTCAGGTATCACTGAGCCATGCTCAGCACCATCCGCCTTACAAACGGCAACAGGCTTAGACTTAATCGTAAGAACCTCACCATCGAACATACTTGCATTGACCCACTGGTGAGCAAAAATACTCGCCACATACCCAAGGGCAATCACAGGCATCCACTTTAAGTGACTGAAGAAAGTATACTGACCTCGTGCAGCCCCCATAAGCGCAACACCCGCCGCAGAACCGACAGAAAGCATACTACCACCAACACCGGCGGTTAGAGTCACCAGTAACCACTGCCCCATATCCATAGCAGGTAGCATCGTCAATACCGCAAACACCACCGGAATGTTATCGACAATGGCTGAAAGCATACCAACCAAGACGTTCGCAGTTGTTGGCCCTAAATCACAATACATCAGATTAGAAGCCAGCTCTAAGTAACCTAAGAAACCCAAACCACCAACACACAAGATAACCCCGTAGAAGAATAACAACGTATCCCACTCAGCCCTTGCAACACGTTGGAACACATCAAATGGCGCAGCATGCTCTACTTTATTTTCCCCTTGGGCAAAAGGAATATCACCAACCTTAGGTGTTAATGGCTCAGGCATCCCCTTGTGCTGAGCATGCATCTCTTTCATCTTTAAGAAGTAACCAAAAAGCTGAAGAAAACCTAAGCCCGTCATCATGCCGTAAACAGGTGGCAAATGAAGCACGTTGTGGAAGCTTACCGCGGTTGCAATCGTAACGAGGAATAAGACGATAATACGCTTAGCTCCAACTTTCATCACCACATCTTCCCCACTACCCGCCGGATTTTCTTGGGGTATGGCAAAATGCATGATCGCAGCAGGTACAAGAAAGTTAACCATTGATGGTAAGAACAGCGCAAAGAAAGTACTGAACTCAACCACACCCTTCTGCCAAACCATCAGCGTTGTGATATCTCCAAATGGGCTAAACGCGCCACCTGCATTTGCAGCAACCACAATATTGATACAAGCCAGACTCACAAAACGCGGACTTGACGCACCAACGGCCAAGACCACCGCACACATTAACAAGGCAGTGGTTAAGTTATCAGCAACAGGAGAGATGAAAAATGCCAAGATACCCGTCAGCCAAAATAACTGGCGGAAACTAAACCCTTTCTTTACCAAGAACGTTCTTAGCGCATCAAACACCTGTCTTTCTTCCATGGCGTTGATGTACGTCATCGCAACCAATAAGAACATCATCAATTCGGCAAACTCTAAAAAGTTATGCCTAATTTGAGACTCAACCGAGACAGGCAGATTTTCAACCGTCGTACAATAAGCTGCAATCAGGATCCAGATGATACCTGCCGCGACAATAACCGGTTTAGATTTTCGTAAATGTGTTTGCTCTTCTGCCATGACTAAGCCATAAGCTAGAGTAAACACCCCCAAAGCAGCAAAACCGACAATATGATTTGTTAGACCTAACGTGTGCGAAACTGCATCACCAGACGCCCATGCCAGCGAGGTTGCACCCAACCCAACCAAAACCATAAAAAATTTAAACAACACTGAATTCAACACCCAACCCCCTACAAAACATCAACCACTTAATTCCAACAAGGAATATTCATAATTCCAACTCAAAATGAAATTTTCATCTATCTATAAACTACTATAGACAATACTCGAAATAAGTCACGCAATACTAGGTATTAGCTCATATTTTAAGGTTTCTTAAGTAGATCATTCAGAGTTTTCACTTGTAGAACACCAAAGAACCCATATAATGATGCAATAATAAATATTCATTTGAACAACTTTCAATTATTACGCCTAAAATTCAGGACTTTACTTTCCCTATGGAACAACTGAGCAGCTATACAAAAGAACAACTCATTGACTGCGGTCACGGCAAAATCTTTGGTGAAGGCAACGCACTCCTCCCCCTCCCTCCGATGCTGATGTTCGACAGAATCACTCAGATCACCGATGATGGCGGTGCAAACGGCAAAGGTTACATTGAAGCCGAACTCGACATAAACCCTGACCTATGGTTTTTTGCCTGCCACTTTGAGGGTGACCCGGTGATGCCTGGCTGCTTAGGCTTAGACGCCATGTGGCAATTGGTCGGCTTTTTCTTAGGCTGGAAGGGTGGCCCAGGGCGCGGGCGAGCACTAGGCTCAGGCCAAGTGAAATTTACCGGCCAAGTAACACCCAAAAATACGCGTGTTACCTATAAGATCACACTTAAGCGCGTTATTATGCGAAAACTTGTGATGGGCATTGCAGATGCTATTATGGAAGTAGACGGTAAAGAAATTTATACCGCTACCGATTTGAAAGTTGGTCTGTTTACCTCAACAGATAATTTCTAACAAAAGGATAAACGCCTTGAAACGTGTCGTAGTTACCGGATTAGGAATTGTTTCCAGCATTGGAAACAACAAAGAAGAAGTATTAAAATCCTTACAGGAAGGTAAATCAGGTATTGTCTTCCACCAAGAGTACAAAGACCTTGGCTTTCGAACAAACGTTCATGGCTCCATTGATATCGACTTAAGCCAAATCCCCAAAAAAGCCAAACGCTTTATGGGTGACGCAGCCGCTTACAACTACATCGCAATGCGTGATGCTATTGAAGATGCGGGGCTGAGCGAAGAACAAGTTTCAAACATTCGCACAGGCTTGGTAACAGGCTCTGGCGGCGCATCCACTGAAAACTCTCTGGCCTCTACCGATATCCTACGCAATAAAAGCCTAAAACGTGTCGGCCCTTATATGGTTCCACGAACCATGGCCAGCACCACGTCTGCCTGTTTAGCCACACCGTTTAAAATCAAAGGCATCAACTATTCCATTAGTTCTGCCTGCGCCACAAGCTCACACTGTATCGGTAATGGTTACGAACAAATTCAAATGGGCAAACAAGACATCGTATTTGCCGGTGGCGGTGAAGAGCTTCACTGGACAATGACTCTATTGTTTGATGCATTAGGCGCGCTGTCGTCTAAATACGCTGACAAACCTGAAACATCATCTCGCGCATATGATGCTAACCGAGATGGCTTTGTTATCTCAGGTGGCGGCGGTATTTTGGTTCTTGAAGAGCTAGAACACGCTAAAGCACGTGGTGCTAAAATTTATGCAGAACTTGTCGGGTATGGCGCAACCTCTGATGGCCACGATATGGTTCAACCTTCAGGAGAGGGAGCCGTTCGCTGTATGCGTATGGCCATGCAAGATGTAGAAGGCCCTATTGATTACATCAACACTCATGGCACAAGCACCCCTGTAGGTGACACCAAAGAATTAGAGGCCATCAAAGAAGTCTTCCAAGATACTGTCCCGACCATTTCATCCACTAAGTCACTAACAGGTCACGCCTTAGGTGCTGCAGGTGTCAATGAAGCAATTTACAGCATACTCATGATGGAAAATGACTTTATCGCAGGCTCTGCCAATATTGAAGAACTCGATGAAGCTGCTGAAGGCCTCCCTATTGCAACCGAAAAGCAAGATGCAAAACTCAACACCATCATGTCCAACAGCTTTGGTTTTGGTGGCACAAACGCAACCTTGGTTTTTTCCCGCTACAACGACTAAATCCACACACAGCCTGTCCATACAAATAATGCTTACCCATTATTTGTATGGAGCCACTGACAAGCAAAGCAAAATAGCGTAGCCCGTTTAAGCAGCCGTATTCAAGCACCTCACCCAGCCCACCTCAAAACCCTATTCTTATTACACAACATTACAACTCCCGGTAGCGCAATAAAAGCGCATTCACATACCCATGGAATACATGTATCACAATATTATAATTTTACTATACTCCAAGTAAAAGGATTTATTTGATCATGCCCTACCATTTACCACACCAAGTCTCTTCATCTGAGCGAGCTGCTCGACAAAGTGAGACCGAATCTAAACGCAGCGAATTTGCTTTTGACGCTGAATTTTCCGCCGCGGGTTTGCGCTTTATTCAGCAAAACAATGTTCCTGATAGTGAAAAACCTTCTTCAGACTGGAACACCAAATTCAACACAGGACTTGTCACCGTAGGTGCTGGTATCGCCATACACTCAGTCTCTTTCTTCAAAAACATCGCCAAAATTCGAGGAAACACATTTGATGACCTTTTTGAACTTGAGGACCGTTTTTTAGATGACCCTACCGAAGAAAATGCAGCTAACTACTATGATAGCCTGACGTCCATTGTCACTGACGACGGTAAAACCAATCAGGTTAAAGAATACTTTGATATTCTTTACCGCAAACAAGACAACGAAACACTTAAAGGGAAAGATGCAGAGCTATTTGATGATGCCGCTTTCGCCAGAATATCTGTTGCAGGCCCTGCACCAACAAACATTAAACGCGTTACCCAAACAGAATTTGAATCCTTTGCTAACAGAGGTTTCCCAGTTACAGATGACATTTTCCTCGAAGCCTCGCCATTCACACTTGCAGGCGATACCTCTTTACAAGAAATGGTCGATGAAGGTCGGCTCTACATTGAAGATTATTCCATGCTCAGCGATATCAAAGGGCAAGATGAAACCAGCAAGCAAGAAAAACGCTTCATCTACTCACCGATTGCGCTGTATGCCGTCACTTTAGATAACCCCACCTTATTACCAATCGCCATTCAGTGTAACGAAAATGAGAATAAAGGTTACCAGCCCATTTTTGTGCCCCACATCCCTGGTGCTGCAACAGCAAACTCTGACCGCACAGGTATACCGGGCGATTATAGCTGGCAAATAGCCAAAACCATCGTTGGCAACGCGCACAATATAGACCACGAGTCTGCCGGACACCTTGGCCGAGCACACTTAGTGACAGAAGTATTTATTCTAGCCACTAACCGCCAGCTTCCAGATAACCACCCTATCAATGCCATTTTACAACCACATTTTGAAGGCACATTACACATCAACGACTTTGCCCGCAAAACATTGATCAATACGGGTGGGCAAGTAGATCAATATTTAGCGCCCGTCATTACGGAGTTTGTTCGAAAAGCAGCTGAATCCGTTTTAGCGACAAAATTACAAGACCAGCTCCCTTTGCAAAACATGCAAAACCGCGACGTTGATGACCTCCCTTACTACCCATATAGGGATGATGCAAAAGCATTATGGGGTGCCATTCGCCAATATACAGAAACCTTTTTAGACAACTACTACGACTCAGACCAAGATGTGTTAGCCGATTTAGATATCGCAGCCGGCGGCGAACTCGGTGCCTGGTGGCAAGAGCTCACCACCACTCAAGTATTTGAAAATAATAATATGCCAGGATTTGATTTAGGCACACTAACTACTCGTGAAGAGCTCTACGACCTTGTGGCGTATATTATCTTTAACAGCTCAGTTCAGCATGCTGCAGTAAACTACCCACAAGGTGACTACTTCACATCTGTCGCACTGATGCCCGGCACCATAGCAAGACCTACGCCTGTACCTGGCGATGCAAACCAAGACTATTACCTTGAGTCATTACCAACCAAAACCTTGGCATTAGCTCAAACTCAACTCATGAAAATTTTAACCTTCTTCCGCCATACCCAGCTCGGTAAATTTGACGAAAGCTTCGATGATGACCAAGTATTCACAGCGACAACCAATTTCACCGAAGATTTACTGCAAATTGAAGCTGAAATAGATGCGCGAAACGAAGCCCTCCCCGAGGCTCATCGTTACACCTATTTACGCCCCTCTAATGTACCACAAAGCACCAACTTATAACCTATGAACCACCGTTCATAGAGCGGTTAGAAAGGAGTATTACCCCATGGCCATTAGCCGTCGATTTTTTCTTAAAGCAGGACTTAGCTCAGTTGCGACCGTAGCCTTATCTAGCACACTGATCACCGCATTACTTGGTAAGCCTGATGCAGCTCAAGCACTGGTACACAACATTTTAACCAAGCGCTTTCCATACCTAGATTTAGAGACGAAAGGTGTCAAGCAATTTGAAGCCATGCTTGTGTCTCGCTCTAAGTCTGAAGTGGGAGACTCAGGAACCTCAACGAAGGTTGCCATAGATGACAACATGCCTCACGTGAGCTTTGACCGCTATGTGGTTCGAGAATTTGCAGTCAACACCAACTTCTTAGACCACAAAAACCCTCACTTTCCAGGCATCATATTCCGCCCGGTTGATCACTTAGTATCGCAAGATCACAGTACAGAGCGATTCATTTAGGCACCATTGATTAAACGTAGGCTGTGCATTTAACCAGACACCATAGCACTTCCGCTTATGGTGGCATATTGTGAATCAAAGCCAATTCCGAATAGCCACATCAAGGTATTGAATTTCTTGAGTCATACACGTTTTCACACCAAGATCACTTGCCCTGATTCGATCCACATCTCTGAGCGGCTGATAACTCACCAACATTGACTGCCCCTGAATCCCACCAAGCAACCCTTGCAAGGTATCCAGCTTATAAATCGCATTTGCGCCCTGCTTGCTTTGGCGCGACTGCTTCCACCGCATTGTTTTACACTCAATCACGTACAACCTATTATTGGCTAAAAACACCACATCCAACTCATTCAGGGTTGAACCACGCTCACCTTTGCGCGTGACTTCGACACTTTTGCGAACATCCTGAATTTCTGGAAAATCTTTTCTTAACCCAAAGATTACCCCATACACATAGTCTTCCAGCCAACCACCATTGGCGAAAAAGCGTGCACCCTCACCTTGAAAGTGAATTTTATGCCCTTTAACGCTTAATACATTCCCTGCCTCAAACAGCGACAACACCTCCATAAAGGTTTTATTTTTCGTGTGCTGACGCTCTAGGGTTGCAGAGAACGTTTGATGATTCTCTGCCACCGATGCTAAGTAGTTCATCGTCGCCAATGGCTGTGAATAATTGACCACTCGATCCACTAAAACCTGCGTTAACTCTCTCACGGCTTTAGGCACGCCTTTTCTACCACCATCCGTTAATACAGCAGTACCTTGCGCCTGTAAAAATTCAGGTATTTTAATTCGATCCGCCAAATCAAACCCAACATTCTCATGTGGCTGCATCCACACAACCTTATCCAACTCTGGATGCACATAGAAAATCGGCTTTTTATGGTCTCTAAACACCTCATAGGCAGCCAAGCTCATCGGACGCGTACCACCTGAAACGTTGAGCGCTAGATCTGCCTGATGATATTTTTCCAATAACTGCCATATTCGCTCATAAATATGAGACACATCCCAAGCATCTGCAATTGGCCAAACCTCGACCTCTACACCACGCGGCTTAATCACCGAAGCCAGTGAGAGCGCTTTCTTTTCTCGGGATGCACTTGCCACCAAAACCACTTTTTTGGGTTTAAAGCCAGGGTCAACCAAAGGGGTAATATTAGCGACAGCATGATCATCAACCAAACAGACATGAACATCATGGCGATCCATCTTGTATTCCTTATTTTTTATTTCAACAACAACCATGATGCCAGCAGAAAGCTCAAGGTCAAGTCATGCTACCTAATACCGGAGGCCAACTCTCAACAGACCAACACAGTGCACAAACTCACCTCGTTCGGGCGACACAACTGAGTGAGCAACGGGAGATTATCCTGGAATAGATTGAGACCCCTTGCCGGGCGCAAGGTGTGGCGCACCATCTTAAGCTGAGGTCTGTAGCTTAAAAAACCAATATGAAATGTTTTGAGACTAATTCAATGACACGTTTCAGCAAATACGCTTTAAACGCCATAACAATTCCCTCAAAAACGAACAGAGAGTCACTTGCAAATATCGGTCAACCTCGACGTAAACGCTTTATTTTAGGCACAAAAAAAGCAGATCAAAAGATCTGCTTTTTTTGTGAAATAGGTGGCGTCCCCAAGGGGAGTCGAACCCCTGTTACTGCCGTGAAAGGGCGGTGTCCTAGGCCTCTAGACGATGGGGACCCGTTTCAGTGCGGCAAAAGATACCGCAGTTGCTTTAGTAGTGCAAGCAATTTTTTATTATTATTCAATCAGCCTAGGTATTTCCGAATAATAATAATTTTTTCTTGGTGGAGCTAAGCGGGATCGAACCGCTGACCTCAACACTGCCAGTGTTGCGCTCTCCCAGCTGAGCTATAGCCCCGAGAAAAAGTGGATTCTACGAGATAATTAGCACGCTGTCCAGACTTATTTAAGCTATTTTAGCCTTCGTAAATGCAATTGCTCGCTCTATACGTTGTAACGTCCGCGCTTTACCCAATAGCACCAAAGTATCATCGATTCCAGGAGACATGGACGTCCCACTAACAGCAACCCTAAGCGGCTGTGCGACTTTACCCATCTTAAGATCCAGTTTTTCTGACACAGCCATAACCACACCATGTATTGGCTCTTTCTGCCAATCTTCTAGTACAGCATAAGCGTCTAATAGTGCTTCTAACGGCCCTATAGCGGCTTCTTTAAAGTTCTTTTTAGCCGCTTTCTCATCGTATTCATTGAAGTCCTCATAAAAATAACGGCTCACTGCCAACATGTCTTTTAACGTTTTACAGCGCTCCCGCTGAACCACCACAAGGTCTTCTAATGCAGGCCCTGCTGCCACATCAACGCCCGCTAAATCAAATTGATACTGTAAATGCTGTGCGACCACTTCAGGCGCCATTGACATCATGTATTGCTGATTCATCCACAACAATTTTTCAGGATTAAAAGTAGATGCAGATTTATTCACATCTTTAAGGTCAAACTTCTCAATCATTTCTGCCATTGAAAATATTTCTTGATCCCCATGAGACCAGCCCAAACGCACCAAGTAGTTCAACAAAGCTTCAGGGAGAAATCCTTCATCTTTGTACAATAAAACACTCACTGCACCGTGTCTTTTAGACAGTTTTTTACCATCATCACCCAGAATCATCGCTAAATGGGCATACAGAGGGGGAGCCGCCCCCAGAGCATTAAAAATGTTAATTTGTCTTGGTGTATTATTGAGGTGATCATCCCCACGAATCACATGGGTCATTCCCATATCCAGGTCATCCACAACAACCGTTAAGTTGTATGTTGGCACACCACCTGTTCTGGCAATAATTAAATCATCTAGCTCGCGGTTATTGATCACCACTTGACCTTTAATCTGGTCATCAATCACCACATCGCCATCTATTGGGTTTTTAAACCGAATGACATAAGGGGCATCATCTTCATGCTGACAGTCAGAGTCCCGACACAAACCATCATAACGTGGCTTTTGTTTAGCAGCCATTTGCTGCTCACGTAAAGCATCCAAACGCTCCCGTGTACAGTAACATTTGTATGCCGACCCTTGGTCGAGCAATGCCTGAATCACTTCATTGTAACGATCAAATCGCTTTGTTTGATAAAACGGCCCTTCGTCAGCCGCCAAGCCCAACCAAGACATCCCTTCTAAGATAACCTCAACAGCCTCATCAGTTGAACGCTCCCGATCGGTATCTTCTACCCGAAGAATAAATTCACCACCATACTTTTTAGCATATAAATAAGCGTATAAAGCGGTTCGAACACCACCAATATGCAGGTAACCTGTGGGACTTGGAGCAAACCGGGTACGCGTGGCCATAGTCAATTAACCTTTTAACGAAAGTAAAACCAATAAGAGGCGTGGAGTATAACGAGTTCTAGTATTTAGGCATAGTCGCATCGACTTGCTCTGCCCACGCTTTCACACCACCACTCAAATTAATGATGTGTTTATAGCCTTCTTGCTCTAAAAAGCGCCCAACCATTCGACTGCGAATACCATGATGACAAATCACCACAATTTCTTCAGTCGGGTCTAATTTTGCAAGGTGCTGAGGAATCGTTTTCATTGGGATTAATGTCACCCCGTCGATATGGCAAATTTCGTGTTCCCATGGCTCACGCACATCGAGTAAAAAGGGTTTTTTATCTGACTGTTTGATCAACTCATCAACTTGCTGGGCAGAAAATTCTTGCATGACGACCTCTTTGTGACTGACTTACCGAAATTTTTCTGTATTCTATAAAACATCAGCCCCAATATAAACCCCCAGCCATTTAGCAAACTACCCATCGCCCTTTTCGCTTTGCAACCACGATATCAAATGACGCCAGCTGCCGATTAAACCGATGCCGGCCTTGAATGACAATTGAGTCACGAGCACCTGCAAATGGTACCACCTCATCAATAATTACTTTACTCAGCAGCAAACCTTGTAACGCTGCAGCAAGCGTCTTCTCCTCTTGATTTGAAATTGTATTTAAGGATAATTGCATTAACACAGGCAACCTTTTAGACATTCCTGCCTCCAACTTAAGTGAATAATACCAATAAGGATACCCCACTAAAGTGACCATTTAGTGCAGACAACATGACCAATTATGGCTAATATCTCAACCTCACACTTTCACCACAGAGATGCTAACAAACTGAAAAGTGGCTGTTTTTAAGCTATTACTTTCTCACCTCACGCAGGAACAAAGAGCATGATAACCCAAGATACCAGAGACGCTATCGAAGATATTTTAGACGCACCTTTCACCAGCCACTCTGTCAGCCAAGTTTTACAAACTGCAAAGCAACTCCAGAAGATTATTACAACAGCTCCCGATGCAGCAATAAGCAGCATTACTAAAACCCAGAATAACCATCACTATGCTGCCAACCATTCAGTGGATACCGCCATTTTGGCAGAAACACTTGCCAAAGAATTAGATTGGCCACCAGAAAAACGCCTCACACTAGTCTCCGCAGCATTGACCATGAACATTTCAATGACCGAACTACAGAACAGATTATTTCACCACACAGGCAACCTAGACGCTGATGATAAAGCTCAAATTGAATCACACCCAACAAGGGCAATGAGCATTTTACATACTGCAGGTGTTAAAAATAGACTCTGGCTTGAAGCTGTTATTTGCCACCATGAAACCATTGACGGTAAGGGCTACCCAAGAGCATTAAAGGGCTCTCAAATTCCTGTATCAGCACGAATTCTAGCGGTTGCAGATATTTACACCACGATGATCAGCCCCCGTAGTGTACGAAATGGCTTATCGCCAAATAAAGATATGTTTAAAGAGTTCATGAAACGCAGTCAATTAGAACTTAAATTGTCAGCAAATTTTTTATGGAAAACCTTTGTTTTACCAGCAGGTTTTTTAATAAACCTGAATTCGTATGATAAGTGCATGACCTCTGGTCGTAGCTAAATAAAAACACCTATAGAGTAAAGTAAGACTCAGGTGTAAAGTAATAAGCTACCAAACACATTACAGAGGCCAATATGACCTATAAACACCTGA
>JABHGC010000055.1 GCA_018672285.1 Methylococcales bacterium | reverse complement strand
TGCAACAAAGCGGTCGTTAGCATATCACTCTAAAACAATCCCCAAAGCAGTCATTTAAACTAAAAAAGGCGACTCAAATGACTTAACTTTGAGTCGCCTGTTACTTTTTGTCTAGCAAAGGCTAGCGCTGGATGTCATCGATGGGACAATCCTTTGCTCTCGATACGCATCCGTAAATAACGCACCTCTGGCGGGCTGATTGTACTGATGAGGCGGAACCCAAGGTTGTTTTTACGATTGTCTCGCGAATTCCTGTTGCGATTCGCTGAACGCACGTTCCTCGGTTTGTTGTTCCAACTGCCACCGCGATTCACGCGCTTGGCGGTTTGTTGATGACTACCCGCTACCAATTTGACCAGAAAAGACCTTCTGCCTCAAGCGTAATGTGCTCGCGTGCGACACATGAGCAACACTTGCCGCAATTGAGTCTCTGTTTTTGTTTTGGTACATTTTACGAATAAATTTCGATTTGGTTTTATGTTGCAGACGAATTGTACGAGGAAATATCCTCATGCCTAAATAATTGATGCCTTCGCTGACAGGTAAAACTTGAGTCATACTGTGCTTTAATTCCAATTTTAAATCGCTGCGCAAAAAAGCCTCTATTTCCTCTAGGTATCCCCATAAAGTTGCTTTGCTGTCAGAGAAGATCAAAACATCATCCATGTATCTCAAAAAATTGAGTTCACCGAGAGATTCAGCGATATACCAATCTAAAACATTTAAGTATAAATTCGCGAAATACTGGCTCGTCAGGCTACCAATTGGCAACCCCCTACCATCACCTGTAGACAATAGCAGAGGGTATTGAATAATGCTTTTACAAAGCTTGAAAAGTGCCTCATCAGGAATAATGTGCTCTAAAATCCCAAGCAGAACACCATGATCAATAGATGCAAAGTATTTTCTCACATCAAATTTCAACACATACTGATATTTTTGGCTGAGTTTTTGAGCTTTCTGTATGGCTTTATGTTGCCCTTTAGTTTTTCTACAAGCATAACTATTTGACAACATAACTGAGTCAAAATGGTGACCAAGAACATGACAAATTGCATGGTGAACAATACGGTCTTTTATATGGGCTGCGGCAATTTCTCTTGTTTTAGGCTCGTATACCGTAAAATAACGATAAGGTTCTGGTTGATAATCGCCAGAGCGCAAGCAGTTTTGCAGCTCAAATATTTCTGTTTCCTGGTGAAACAAACAATTCATTACACGAGCTTTACGTTGCTTGCCTTTAAAGGCTCTTTTGGCTGCCAGTGTTAATGTCTCGAACTGACACACTTGATCAAATAATTCACCCATGAGCTTGTTTAGACCAACCACCAAGTTGTTTACCAATCTCATACAATGCTTTGCTGGCAAACTCATATTGCTTGTGAGAGAGGTATTTTTGTTGATGAGAAAGGCGCAGTATCACTCGAAGTTTTTCTAGGCGTAAGTTCGCTTGCTTTAAAATAGTTGAATTGCGTTTGGTATACCTTGCTTCCACAAGATCTTCGACCATATCAAGCGCTAAATTGGTTAGTCTCTGTGCAAAAGTAAATCGAGCCACTTTTGGAAACTTATCAGCAACAGGTACCAGCCAATCCATAAATTTCATCCAATCAATGAATATAGGTAGATCATCCGTCATTTGTCTGCTCAGATTGGCTAGGTTGCTCATGATTAAAAAATTGAATTAGCGCTTTTCCGTACTTTTCAACTTTACCTTTACCGAAGCCTTCAACGTTTAACAGCTCAGTTAAAGTACGTGGTTTGGCTTTGAGCAATAGTGATAATTCGTTGTTATTGCAGATAACATATGAGGGTATGCCTAACGTTTTGGCTGTTTGGTTGCGCCATTCACGAATTGTTTCAAATAGTGCCGCATCGGCTTCATCGACCAGATCTTTCCAGTGTACTGCTGGCGCTTTGTCTGATTTGGTTTTTTTCTCTAGCTCAACCTTTTTTGTTGCCATAGCGTCATATGTGATTAATAACGTCAGGAAAGGCACATGGTCAAATTCATAAAAGTGCTCTTGCACTGATAACACACGCTTATCATTTAAAAACTGTTGTACAGGCTGATCATCAAAACCACCAATGAGCGAGCTAAAGCGTAATGTAAAAACCTTGAGGTGCATATAACAATCCTTGTTATAAAAAATTAAAATTTTTGGCTACGCCATATGACATACCAAGGGGACACCCCTTGGATCCCCGTTTTTCTTTCATCACGTTTTGTATGCCAAGCATTACCGTTCACTCTGTCACCCTGACTCGCTCAGCGCTTGAGGCGCTGGACGGTCATGGCAACAGGCTCACTACTCATTTCATCAGCGCGACTTTACGGTGATTCTTTTGGCCACGCTGTCGCGTGGTTAAAAGCGTAAAACGGTAAAAGGGCTAACGGTTAGTCCTGATGAGGCGGAACCCAAGGTCGTCCCGACGAATGACTCGCGAAATCCTGCTGCGATTCGCTGAACGCACGTTCCTCGGTTTGCTGCCCCAACTGCCACCGCGAAGCACGCGCCCGCGCGTATTTCCTGCGCTCGCGCAACGTTTTTCTGCACCGCCATAGGGATCAGTAAATTCGCTGCAAGTCCATTCCCAAACATTACCCAGCATGTCATATAATCCAAAATCATTGGGCTGGAACTGTCCCACTGGAGCCGTAACTTTATAGCCATCATTGCAATTATGACTACCACTCCAATCAAATGCACCTTCAGCTTGCTCATCTTTCACATTCGCATAACGACAAGCCGAACTTGAACTATTGCCCCAATACCTTGCTGAACTTGTACCTGCTCTTGCTGCAAACTCCCACTCAGCTTCGGTTGGCAAACGGTAAGACTGCCCTGTTTTCTTGCTTAACCATTTTGCATAGGCCACTGCATCATCAAAACTGACATAGACTGCTGGTTGTTTCTCTCCATCTAATGAGTAACCGTTGTATTCTTCACTGGTGTGGCTAGATTTGAATTTTCTAAATTCGGCATTAGTCACTTCGTACTTGCTCATCCAAAAGTCTTTCTCAATACACACTTGGTGTTTACGCTCGTCATCACCTCGGCCTGTTTCTCCACCTGGGCTGCCCATGCTAAAACAGCCAGCTGTGATTTTGACCCATTTTTGACCTGCCGCTTTTGCATCGTCTAAAGCTAGCTCTATTTTTGTATATAATCTCAGTGCTTGCTTATAATATCGGCCTTTTTTTCCCGTTTTTGAAATATATCGATCAAGCGCTTGTTGAGCATTCTTGATATCACCCTGATTAAACTGTACTTCCCCTCGAATATAATAATAATTGTTTGGTTTTTTGGCTTTTAGTGCCTCTAATTTTTTGACAAACCTAGCGGAGGTAGCCCAATCTTTTGCTTTAAATGCTTCTGACAAGCTGATCAAATATTGGTCGACCTTAACGGATTCAGGTAGTGCTACTGACGTATTGGCAACGGCACATAACACTAACCCAAGAAGTATATTTTTCATTGCTTTGCTCCTTTCGTATGTTGATTTGTACTAACTGTAGACCCTAATCTAGTCATTATTTTTCTGCATTTTATCAATCGGAAAAAACATGAGGCTGGGTGAATGGGTAGACGTTTTGAAGCCAAATTTTTGATAAAATGCGGCTGCATTTTCATCTAACGGGTGGGTAATGAGCACTTTGACTGCAACGGTTTCAGCCACTTGCAAGGTTCTGAGTATTGCATCTTTTAATAAGGCAGGGCCAATGCCTTTGCCTTGATAACGATGATCTACTGCTAAGCGCCCCAATAACACACCCGGTATAGGGTCTGGCATGTTTCTTCGCACTGCAGAAGAAACTTCTTTAGACATCACCGCACTGGTAGATAAACAGTAATATCCCACCACATGCCTTTCATCATTGCACACCACATAGGTTTTTGAGGCATTGATGAGTTGGTTTTTGTAGGCTTTACTTTTTAACCACTGATCTAAGGTTGATTTTTTACAGTCAAAAAACTCGGTGATGCAATCTTGTTTTAAAGGTTCTGGCGCGCTTATTCCCAAGGACCTTTCCTTTGCAGCAAATCATCTACTTTTACTTGATCTAAGGGTTCATCTAATGCTTGTTGAAATGCTTTAAATTCATCAGGTGCTAGCATCACAACTTGTTGGTCTAAAATGACTTCCTCAGCCCGATCACATAAGGTTTGCAGCATAAATTCCGTTTTTTGTTTGTTTAGTATGCTGGCCGCTTGGTTTATCAGTGTTTTTTGCTCAGGGCTGGCTTTAAAAAAGATACTTTCGGTTTTGGCCATGTCATGCTCCACGAGTGCGTTACCCATACCGCCTTAAGCAATACAGATATCTTTAGGTATATCTATTATATATATATTAGCGACGCATATCAAATGTGCCAACATTCCACGTCTCTTTACTACTTCTGAAAGTATGCGTTTCGACAGACTCTAAATTTTCATCGATGAACCGATAAAGCCTGGCTGTTGCGCCTCTCCCTCCTGAGTAGTTAATGACTTGAATATGATAAACACCTGAATTTGCATTATTGTTGGTGATATTTTCTGGACCAAAACCATTGGTATCATCCACATCCAGCTGGGTGGTGCCATTTCGTTTGTTACTATAGTAGGTGTCTCTGCCACTGGGATCTATCACATGTAAGTCCAAATCTGAGCCATTGGTATTCCACACCAAAGTGGCTCTGAAATCTGACCGTTCACCTGTTTTGTTCACAGTAAGCCTTTGCGTAACGCCTTCTTCTCTTGCTACGGCAAAAACACTTTCTGATGCCCCCAGTTTTAACTCAATGGTATTTTGCCCATGACTCAACACAACAGGGTTGGAAAAAGACCCATCCGAACGCACTGCAATTTCTTGCTTTACTCCCATGGCCGATAAAAACAATCTGGCATTATCACCTTCCTGCCGACTAATTCGTCCCGTTAAGGTAATTACACGCTTTTGTGTTGTGATACCATTTCGTGGCGATGTAATCGTTATGGCGCGGCTACCTATATAGTTTGCAATGTCATCATCAAAGTTGAAGGACTCTCCATCACCATCCGCAAAAATATCATCACCATTACTTTCTGCCGCATCTGAAAGCAAGTCATTATTGGAATCACCATTATCACAATCTGCGAAAATATCATCGCCTGAGCAAGGCGCTTTAGGCTTTTTCTTCTCTTTTTTCTCTAAAGTGACATTCACTGTTTTATGTGTGGGCTTCAGTTGACCAATGATGGGTGGAATGGTCAGTGGCACACGTTTGGTTTTATAGCCTGATTTTTTGACCACCAAGGTGTATTGGCCTGGCCCTAGTAACATACCATCTGAGTATTTTGGTTTTGTGCCTAAAATGGTAATACTCGCAAAATTCGGCTCTGTATTCACTGTAAGCATTTGCTTGCCAGTGCAGTACTTCAATTTCTTTAAGGTGCTTTTACAGGCTTGATCAAGTGCGCTCTTGACATTGATTAAAAACGAAAATTCAACTCGACAAGGTTGTAGATATTGTAATTTTGCATTGGGAAAAACACGTTTTGCTTGCTCGCTTGATAGCCACTCAGATGGCCTCACTAAGGCTTCATTGGCTTTACTTCGACAACTTTTATCACTGGTGACAAATAGTTTGCTCCATGACGGACTACCAGGGGTATCGTAGACGCCAAGCACTAGGCTACGGCTCAAAAGAACCCAGGCTGTGTGAAAACTCAGGCTCAAAAAATTAAAACGTGACGCAGCGTAAATTTTTTCTCTATTACGTATCAAAAGCACTCTGGAATTCAACCTACGGAAGATTTTTGTGATAAAAATCACGACTAAATTTCACATTTTGAGTTTTCACACAGCCTGAACCATAAGCAGTCACTGAGTTGTTAAAACCTTAGGGCAAATCACCGCATTAACGAAGTGAAACTCTGAGGCAGCTTTACCTCTATGCTGCCAGTCGAAGGGGCGGGCGCTACGTTAAATTTGCCTCAATTGCAGCTGTTGGGCTGAACACAATGACGTAAATATCTCAGCTCACTTAATGACAAGAGTAGTGAATTTATGACTACCAGCCTAAATTTTGCTTAAAGCAAAACAAACATCCTAAACCATTTGTGCCAATTCAAAATGGATCAAGTAATCCCCCTTTGCTCCATAGTAATCTTAGTTATCACCTCGCCCATAAGCAGGAGGACATGAACTACTGGATCGTTTCAGATTTTTTGCAAGCATATACAGTTCCGCTACTTGTTTAGAAGCCAAAATCGGTTGCTGATCGCTCAATTCTTTTATTTGTTGTAAGTCGGCCAGTATTTTGTCTTTTTCTGAATAACACGGGCCATTGGCAATACGCATTACCATTACTTCTTGCTCAGGTAAAAAGCTTGTGGCACAGCGAGTGACAACAGCTAGAAAGCCTTTGCGGTATTTAGCGGGGCCATCGGTTGATCAGCACTTTAAAAAAATTGAAGAAGGTTTACAGGAGTTTATGGTGGAAGCGTTTAAAGATCGGTTTTGGCATGAATTGAGGTTTATCTTGAGGTGAGTTATTCCGGCAAACGATGGGCGGTGGGTAAATATAGATGGGGTGCATGGAGAAATAGTTAATTAATGTTATAATATTTACCTTAATAACATTAGAATTTAAATTTTTTTTCATCAATAGGAATGAATATGAGATCTTTACTCATTGTTTTTACGGCGTTTATGCTAGCGGGCTGTGGCTCAGATCGATTTGAGAGTGGAGCTGGCGTCTGGGTTGATTTAAAGCAGTATGGGTATGATGGGTATGAAATAGGAAAAGCATTTGCACATGGCACAGTGATTGAAACTAAGGAAAATATGGTTCAGGTCAGGGTGGATAAAGTTAAGGTATATGCTAATCGAAAATTAGCAGAAACAGTAAAGGTTGGTCAAACGTCGTTTTTTAAAGAGGATAGCTTAACTACTTTAGAAGATGGTCAGGACCGCTATAATCAGCAAACGGTTATCTATGGTGTTCTTGCTGATATTTTAAAAGCGAGGAGCTTGCGAAGTGTTGATGACAAAATCGAATTTGTTATGACCGCAGCGAAAAAACTTGAAATGAATGATGAAGTATTGGCTTTTGAGATATATCAAGCTTTTAGGCCCGTATATAAGGCAGGTCTTCATAATACAAAGAAAACACTAGCAGTAAAAGAAGACTTGCAGAAGGCATTTTTATTACTGGCTTCATCCGATACGGCATCGTTATATTATAATGATGCCGTTATTGCATCTAAAAGTGCATCACGCTCAAGGCGTTTTAGTGGAACTGGTTTTGGGGTAGGTGATTATCAAAATAAACAAATTCAGCAAGTAGCAGCATCACGCAGCCGTGCTTCAGCAGTGGCATTCACCTATTTATACTCCTATAGCAAGACGTTTGATGGCGAAGTAATTAGTAAAAATGGTCTAAATGAAGTACAAGAGGCAGTATCAAATATTGATGAATTGTTGGAAATGCGGTCTTTATTGTCTCATCCGCAAGAAAATGTGACTGATGCACAAATTAAAAATTGGTTTCTAACTCAGCTTCAAACAAAAGCAAATAAACTTACTTTAGATGGCATCAGGGCTGATAAATATCAAAGTGAACAGGAAGTAAAGGCAGCGTTGGATGATGCCGAGCAATTGGTTGCACCGTTAAACAAACTGTTTGGCTCTAACGTAATTACCGAGCAAGATAAGAAAGAAATATTAACACGTGTACGGCAGGAGATTAAAGCTGAACTAGAGCGTGATAAGAAAGCATTTTATGATATAAAATCACTTGTTAAGGTTAAATATGATAAATTGAAAATAACAAAATCTGAGCGTTATTTACAAAATTTCCCAAATGGTAAGCACCGAAAATCGGTTAAAGAATTTATCGCCCACTCTAAAAAGCGAATGGATGATAATGCATACAATAAAGCGACTACAAGAATTGATTCGTTAAAATCACATGCCAGCATTGCTTTTCATTTGAAAAAATATTTAGAGGCTTTTCCTAGCGGGCTTCACATAAAAAAATCAAAGCAATTTATTGAAAAATTTGAGAGTGCTAAATCTGATGCAAATGCTCAAGCAAAAAAGGTTCTCAGTCAGTATTATATAGCAATGAAATCGGGTGACTATGAGGCTGCGAAAAAATTATCGTATGAAAAAACACTTAATGAAGCTTATTTAGCTGCAACTAATAAATATACTGAAATTCCTGAAAAACCTAAATTAACCGACTCATCATCCTTTAGTTATCGAGTTGACAGCATGAGCGATTTGAAAAAAGGGACTGTGGTTAAAAAGGTGGAAATTTATGCCCCAGGTTCAACCTCATTTCAAAGTAAGATCAGCTTTGTTTTTGTTGATGGACAGTGGAAGCTAGTCACTAGGTGGTGGCGCTATTAATTAGCAGTGGTGCAACGTTCATTGCTATCGTTTTAACAATCACTATACCGTAAGGCATAGTGATTTTTTTTACCCTTTTTATCGTCATTTTTGAATGAATTCTTTCGCTATGATCACTTAATGTTGGGTCTCCTAGAATATAGGGGGTTATATGCCACACCTGCTCTTTAACTCGTTGATTTATATGATCTCAACAGGTTGAAAAAAGATCTCAAAACCCTCTTTTTCTTTCCAATAAAGTTGCTACCCAGCCTCTTTAAAATCATGCACTTACAAGTCAAAGTGTGGCAAAATGCCCTCTACATTGCAGGAGACCCACCATAGTGAAATGAAATCCAGCCTTCTTTCAGAGAGAAAAGACCTTGTTGTGTCAGGTGCTCGTTTGATAATCTTGCATTAATACCCTTGGTTTTCGAGCTTCTCCAATAACCTTTGCTGCTACTTCCACAGCTTACTGCTATTTTTAAAGGGACACCAAGCCTAATAAGGCTGCGAACTTTAGTTTTTGGCTTGCGCCATTGCTTCCAGAAACACATCCTTACTCGTCGCCTAATCCAGTAATCAAGATCAACTGCTAGTTGGTATTGGTTTGCAATACCATAATAGGTGATCCATCCACGAAGGAATAAACTGAGCTTTTGTAGCTTGGTTAGCATCGAAAGACCCCAAGAGCGGCTGATTAATTGAATGACCGCTTCCGGTTTAAATCGTACAACCCTCCTCATCATCAATTCGTCAGCTAAGAAGGAGTTGTTGCCGGATGGTTATCAATTTTTGAAAGAAAAAGTAGTAAATATTTTAGCAGGATCAATGACCGCATTGTTGCATTCCTGCCCTTGGAGTAGCCCTTATGAGAGGCTCTGCTAAGAGCATTTTCCTGTTGAGCCTCCTGATATCAGAGAATAGTTTTTGCCAATTTTACAGACCTGGCATTTTTGATTCTTGAGTGACTGCTTTCGAGTACAACTCTTAGGCAATTCGTTAAGGCTTAATGACTGCTTTCAATTTTACAAAATTTGGGCTGACTGACCACAAATCGCTACTTTGAGACGATTTTTTCAATCAAACTCTTGATTTGATTAATGCCCGCTTCGAGACAAAACCTGTCGTAGCAATATAACCCTCGACTGGCTCCTTATGGTTCTTCATAGTCATTACCAATAAATCAAATGACTGACCGCAGCTTAAGCGAGTCAATTCTCAAGCCAATCCGACTGACTCCAAATCGCTAAACAAAGTCACTGGATAATTTTATCTCATTGGTGGATGATTCACCGGAGTATCTATAGTTGATTCAGTTAGGATGCGCAGCACAGAAGCTAGAAAAAGTTAAGTTTTGACGCCGTTTTTTAGAAAAACATAACTAAATATTTATATTTTGCGTTATTTTTAAGGCAAAGTTATGGTGATTGGTATGACTTTAAGGTGTCGTTTAGCTGGATTTACCCGCTCGCTCACAAAGGTGACGAAAAATTAATGAGTGAGATCGCTGGATTGCGCCATTCGGTTCGTCCTTGAGTTATAACAAGCTGTGCGGACTGTATCACACCCATTTTCAGAGGTTAAGTTATGAAGCATAAAAAGCCTGCAAAAAACGCAGCTAAAGCACCAAGACCCGCTTTTGTTGTGTTTGGTCATCATGCGGTTGAAAAAGCCATTCAGGCCGGTCGGGTGGAGTTATTAATGTGTGACTCTGGCCGTCAGGATCAGCGCATGCAAGATACTTTGGCGCAGTATTCAGGGCAGGTCATGCAAATGGATAAAACCCAATTGAATGACAAAGTGGGCCACAGTATGCATCAGGGAATTGTGGCTGAGGTAAAGGCACCGCCAGTATTGTCTGAGTCTGCTTTAGAGGATGTTTTGCAAAATGCTGAGAAACCCTTTTTTTTGATATTAGATCAGGTTCAAGACCCGCATAATTTAGGCGCCTGCCTACGAACAGCAAATGCAGTGGGGGTTGATGCGGTGATTGTGCCCAAAGATCGTGCTGCAAGCATGACTTCGGTGGTATACAAAGTGGCTTCTGGGGCAGCAGAGTTTACCCCTTTAATACAAGTGACAAACTTAGCTCGAACACTAAAAATGTTAAAACAAGAAGGGGTTTGGTTGGTGGGCACGAGTGATGCCACAGAAAAAAATATTTCTGAGCAGGATTTAACGGGGTCGCTAGCCATTGTGATGGGGGCTGAAGGCACCGGTATGCGTCAGCAGACGACAGAGTTATGTGACTATTTGGCTAAAATCCCAATGAAAGGTGAGGTGGAGTCACTGAATGTGTCAGTCGCTACAGGTGTGGTGTTATACGAATGTTTGCGACAAAGAAGTTAATCGTCTTTGAGGGTGGGATAAGTGCTTGAACTGAATGGAAACCTAGCGTAATATTCGCGTTCACCAAATAATTGGTGTGTTTCTCCTTGCCTGACTGCTTGTCACAGAAGGCTGGATTATCCGAAAGGGGTTTTAAATGAGACATTATGAAATCGTTTTTCTTGTTCACCCAGATCAAAGTGAGCAAGTGAGTTCAATGGTAGAAAAATACCACGCAATTGTGACCAGTTGTGGTGGAAGTGTTCATCGTCAAGAAGATTGGGGTCGTCGTCAGTTAGCTTATCCCATCAACAAAATTCATAAAGCACACTACATTCTTATGAACATTGAATGTACTAAAGAAGCTTTAGATGAAATTGAGACGTTGTTCCGTTTTAATGATGCTGTACTTCGTAACCTTGTGATTCGTCGTGATGATGCTGTTACTGAGCCTTCTCCAATGATGGCCGAAGACGATAGTAAAGGTCGTGATCGTCGCCCACCTCGTGATGACCGTCCTAAGCCTGATGCTGCGCCAAGTGAGAGCGCTGAGCCAGCAGCTGACACAGCAACCGAAGAATAATTAAAGGGGAATACAACATGTCTCGATATTTTAGACGTAAAAAATTCTGCCGATTTACAGCAGAAGGCGTAAAAGAAATTGATTATAAGGACCTGTCTACATTGGCCGGTTATGTAACTGAAACTGGGAAAATTGTTCCTAGCCGAATCACAGGTACTAAAGCGCGTTACCAGCGTCAGTTATCTACGGCAGTTAAACGTGCACGTTTCTTGGCATTATTGCCATTCTCTGACGCGCATAAATAATCACAAAGACAGGTTTGAATAGGTGATATTATGGAAGTAATCTTACTTCGAAAAGTACAGAATTTAGGTGATCTTGGCGATAAAGTAGTAGTTCGTTCAGGATATGCACGTAACTTCTTAGTGCCACAAGGCATGGCTACTCGTGCTACGAAAGAAAACATTGCTAATTTTGAGTCGCGTAAAGCGGAGCTTCAAAAGCAAGCAGCTGAGCTACTAAAAGAAGCTGAAGTGAAACAAGCCGATATCTCAAAACTTGAGATTACCATTACTCGTAATGCGGGTGATGAGGGTAAATTGTTTGGCTCTGTTGGTACTTCAGACATTGCAGAAGCCATCACTGAAGCTGGTGTTGCAATTGAGAAGAAAGACATTCGTTTACCAGAAGGTGCTTTACGCACAATTGGTGAGCATGCTGTGACAGTTCATTTGCACACAGATATCAATGTCGAGATAAACGTTAACGTTGCAGCTGAAGAGTAATTTCTTTAAGCGAAACCAACGTTAAGTTAAGATAAAAGGCGTCCCTTTGGGGGCGCCTTTTTTCGTTATAGCATGACGACCTTTAATCACCGATAAAGACACTACTCTATGGATGAAATGCCACCTCCAGGCCCTGACGATTACGCCGATATGCAAATGTCTGCGCCCGACTATCAAGATCAAGCAACTGAATCACTAAGGATTCCGCCGCACTCATTACAGGCTGAGCAGTCTGTTTTAGGGGGGTTGATGCTGGATAATATGACGTGGGATCAGGTTGCTGACTTAGTCATTGATTCGGATTTTTATCGGAAAGAGCATCGGTTGATTTTTGATGCCATTCGCACGCTGGCAGAAGACAGTTACCCTTTTGATGTGGTCACATTGTCTGAAAAATTAGCCGATAAAGGTGTGCTTGATGAATGTGGTGGCTTGGCTTACTTAGGAACGTTAGCAAGAGATACCCCGAGTGCTGCGAACATTAAATCCTACGCTGAGATTGTCCGCGAACGCTCAGTTATGCGGCAATTGATTCAGGTTGGTAATGTTATCTCAGGGCAAGCGTTTAACCCTGAGGGGCAGACCAGTGGTGACTTGCTAGATAAAGCCGAGGCACAAGTTTTTCAGATTGCCGAACAACGCATGAAAGGGAAGCAAGGCTTTCAGGGCATCAAGCAGGTCATGGTTAAGGTGCTTGAGAAAATTGAAGAGCTTCATGCCAGTGATGATGCGCTAACAGGGGACTCCACAGGGTTTACTGATTTTGATGATATGACATCAGGTCTGCAAGCGTCAGATTTGATTATTGTGGCCGGTCGTCCTGCAATGGGTAAGACCACGTTCGCGATGAACATTGCTGAAAATGTTGCGGTTGGCACGAAGCGGCCTGTTGCCATATTTAGTATGGAGATGCCTGCTGAGCAATTGGCAATGCGGATTTTGGCATCACTTGGTCGGATCAACCTAACCAATGTGCGTTCAGGTAATTTAGCGGATGATGAGTGGCCTCGAATTACCTCAACCATTGGTATTCTAGCAGAGACGCCATTATTCATTGATGATACGCCCGGTTTAAGTTCTGTGGATATTCGAGCGAGAACACGTCGGTTAAAACGGGAACATGGTGACTTAGGTTTAATCGTTATTGACTATCTGCAATTAATGTCTTCCACCGCGCAGGGTGAGGGGCGAACTGCAGAGATTTCAGAGATATCAAGGTCGTTGAAAGGTTTAGCAAAAGAACTTGATGTCCCTGTGATTGCATTGTCTCAGCTTAATCGGAACCTGGAGCAAAGACCGAATAAGCGCCCAGTGATGTCTGATTTGCGGGAATCAGGTTCCATCGAGCAAGATGCCGACTTAATCATTTTTATTTATCGTGATGAAGTCTATAACCCTGAAAGTGAAGATAAGGGGACAGCCGAAGTTATTTTGGGTAAGCAAAGAAATGGCCCGATTGGCACGGTGAGGCTAGCATTCTTGGGTCGTTATACTAAGTTTGATAATTTTTCACCCGATATTTACGATATGAATGAGAGTTAATGTCTTACGCAATTGCACATCTGTCTCGATCAGCCTTGCTGCACAATTTTCAGCGAGTTAAAGCGAGCACATCTGCCAAAGTGGTTGCTGTTATCAAGGCAAATGCATATGGTCATGGCGTCTTGGAGGCAGCCGAGGTGCTTCAAGAGGCGGAGGTTTTTGCAGTCGCAAGACTCCAGGAGGCGATTGAATTAAGAGCGCAGTGGCCAGACAAGCCAATTTTACTGCTAGAAGGTGTTAGCGATATTGAGGCATGGCAGTGTTGTGGTGAGCATCATTTCGATGCGGTTGTGCACTGCCAGGATCAGATTTTGCAGCTTGCACAGGCAGTTATGGTTGCTCCAATCGCTGTTTGGCTCAAGGTTGATACCGGTATGCATCGATTAGGGTTTCCGCTGGGTCAAACTGAACACGCTATTGAGCAATTGTCCTCATTGCCTTGTATCAAATCGGTTAAATTAATGACGCACTTTTGCTGTGCCGATGACGTTGCTAGTCCGATGACTGGCCAGCAGTTATTGGTGTTTAACGGCATTCCTTTTGAAGGGGAGTGTAGTATGGCCAACTCTGCCGCTATCTTGTCTCGCCCAGATGCCAGTAAACAATGGGTTCGCCCTGGTATTATGTTGTATGGTTCCTCACCCTTTACGGGGAAATCTGGCCCTGATGATGATTTGCAGGCGGTCATGACGCTGCACACTAAGCTGATATCAATTCAGTCGTTAGCCAAAGGCGATGCCGTGGGTTATTCGGGGACATACGTTTGCCCTGAAGATATGAAGATTGGTGTGGCGGCGGTAGGGTATGCTGATGGTTACCCTAGGCATGCACCCTCTGGTACACCGGTTATGGTCGATGGCAATCTGGCTGCTTTAGTGGGCCGAGTATCGATGGATATGATCACGATAGATTTGCGCCAAGTGCCGAATGCGGTGGTTGGTAGTGTGGTGGAGCTGTGGGGGAGTAATTTGTCCGCAGATTTAGTGGCCGACGCAGCCGGAACCATCGCTTATGATTTGTTCTGTGGCGTAACGCCAAGGGTACCTAAAATTTGGGGTGACTAGAACGTGACATGGACCAGTGATACGTCGTCGTCGAATGTGTCGCTTTCTTGTTGTGCTTGAATGTGCTCTAGAACCTCGTCAGCGGGCCAGTGCTTGAGTTGGCTCAAGCTATTTTGAAAGTCTTTATAGCTTTGATGTACACCATTGATCTTTGTTTCGTATATACCATCTGAGAAAATCAACAGTTCATCTCCCGCTTGTATATTGATTGTTTCAACGGGGTATTCGTCACTTTCTATGCCGGTAATCGCCATGTCGCCAACGGATAATTTGGTTAGCTCTGTGCCACGCTTGAGTAGTGCAGGGGGGTGGCCACAGCAGATATAAGTGAGCTTTTGGCTGTGCAATTGATAAACCGCATACCAAAAAGTGAAGTATTTCCCTGCTCTTTTCTCCATTTTAAAACGCTGGTTAAGCTCTTTAACAACTCCGGCAGGGCTGGTGCATTGCTGGGTACCTAGTGAGTGTTTTAAAAAATCATTAATAGATGCGGCATAAAGTGCTGAACCTATTCCGTGGCCACTCACATCGGCTAAAAATAAAACAAAATGGTCGTCACCAATCTCTCTAAAACCAAAGGTGTCTCCACCTAGTGTGGTTGAGGATATATAGGCATGGTCAATTTCTAAAGGGGTTTGGATGGGTGCAGGTAACCTTGTCGCTACATACTCTCGCGCTTCGTTGATTTCATCATTTAAAAGTGTGAGTAATGCCGCTTCTCGATTGTGAGCGAGTGTTCTTTGAACACAGCCATTCACCCGAGCTTGAAAAATGGTCTTTTCAAAAGGTTTGGGTACATAATCTTCGGCGCCGAGTTGTAAGCACTCTACAATGGACTCTGGTCTGTTAATGGCAGAGCACATGATCACTGGGATATGTTTGTGGGTTGGGTTGTTTTTTACCTCAGTCAGCACTTCTATACCAGTGATACCTGGCATCATGATGTCGAGTATGATGAGATCAATAGGGTGGTTGTTTAGTATGTCAAGAACGTCACCACCATTTGAAGCTTCTTGATAATGTAAGTCTAGCTTTTTTAAATAGTGCTTCATGATGTGACGAACATCTTCATCATCATCAACGATCAGTACGCAAGCTGAATTAAGGTTAGCTATCAATGAACTCAAGCCCCATGCCTAAGCCGCTTGTGTGTCGTACAACCACTTTGATTTGTGACGGTTCTTCTCCGTCGCCAAGGGGTTGCTTAATCTTAACCTTTAGCTCTGTGTCAATGGGGGGGATCAATAACCCATCAACGGACAGGAAGATGCCACCCTCACTCAGGTTGTGGGTTTTTAATACACGTATCTCACCATCTGGCAGTTCAACTTCTACATCGACGGCTACGCCAAATCTAAAAAATTTACGATCTTCACTCATGCTAGTGATATCCATTTTTTGAGGGTTTCTTTGAGTATCGGGGGTTTAAATGGTTTGGCAATATAGTCGTCCATGCCTGCATCTAAGCAAATTTGTCTGTCAGATTCTAGTGCATTGGCTGTCATTGCGATAATAGGGGTGCGGGAGGCAGGGGATTGTTGTTCTCTAATGGCTGCTGTCGCTTTATAGCCATCCATTACTGGCATTTGGCAGTCCATTAAAACAACGTCGTAATTGGGGCTGCTTTGCAGTATGTCAATGGCTTCTTGTCCGTTGTTCGCAATGTCTGCGGTGAGGCCAAGTTTTTTCAGCATACCCTTGGCGACCATTTGGTTGACCTTGTTGTCTTCTACCAGCAGTATTTTGATGTTTTTATTATCTTCTATGGTCACTTTTGCAGCGATTTTTTCTGCTGATTCATCTTTTGGCGCTGTGCAAACGTTGATGGCATGAATTAAATTTTCATAACGTAATGGCTTGCTGAGTGCGTCCGTGAACTTTTCTTTGAAAGGTTGTTTTTTTTGGCTTGGGGTTATCAACGCTAATGTGGGTATCTTGGTTTTGCTGTCGATGAGTGTCTGTTCCACTTTATCAAGCATAACGTCAGCAATGATAAGGTCATATTGTTGGGCCGGTATGGCTTCAGGCAATTCGTCTGCATCACAGAATGTAAACTTCTCGGTGAACCAAGGGAGGTAAGCGGCAAAAAATGCTTGATTGGGTGTGCTGGTGCAAATCAGTAAGGACAAATCTTGTTTTGCAGTAGTGTAGTTTTGGCAGTCTGGGTCACGCTTAACGGCAATTTTAAACCAGAAAGTACTGCCGACGCCCTCTTCTGAAACAACACCAATATCTCCACCCATCAGCTCACAGAATTTTTTGCACAAAGTAAGGCCAAGACCTGTGCCACCGTACTGCCGTGTTGTCGAGCCATCAGCTTGTGAAAAAGACTCGAAGACTTTCTGCTGCGATGAATCGGGAATGCCTATACCGGTGTCGGTGACGGATATTTTAAGGGTGAGCTGTTCATCCTGTTCTTCTTCTATACCACAGTGGAGGCGGATATGGCCTTCTCTGGTAAATTTAATGGCATTGCTTAAAAGGTTAGTGATGATTTGGCGGAAACGGGTTGGGTCACTGATGACTGTGTATGGAATATGAGGGTCGTTAGCGACGACAAGTTCCACATTGTTGCTATACGGTTTTTCTGACAGCAATTGAGCAATATCTTCCATGGATCGCATGACATTCATGGGTATTTCTTCAAGATCCACACGGCCTGCTTCTACCTTGGATAAATCTAAAATATCATTCAGAAGGGCGAGTAACGTATCGCCAGACTCATGAGCAACCTTGAGGTAATTAATTTGTTCATCATCGAGTTCTGTATCGAGCGCGAGCGTGATCATGCCAAGTACGCCATTCATTGGGGTACGGATCTCATGGCTCATATTCGCTAAAAATTCACTTTTCGCTTGGGTCGCGTCAAGTGCTTGCTGATGGGCATTTTGAAAGCCGATTTCAGCAATTTTTTGCGAGGTAAATTCAACACCAAACCCTTTTACTTTCTGGTTTTCTATATCTGGGTGAAAGGCCCAGTTAAACCAACGATCATGTTCATTTACTTGAATATCAAGAATGGTTTGCTCTTCTTCTAAGCAGGCTTCTAACAGCTCTGGATAGTTGCTTGGAAGGCAAGCTGGATGGCCGTTCTCATCGAAACCAAGAGAAACCATGAGGTCGGTCATGGTGGGGTTAGCGTATTGGATCTGTCCCTCGCTATCGAACTCGACAACGGGCGAGGGCGTTTGCTCTGGAAATTGTGACAGCCGTTGTAATTCAGCTTCAGTGTAGCGCCTACCTACGCAATCGTGGAAGCTGATGAGGTAGTGCAAGTTGTCCTTGTGATCGGATTGAAAAATGCGCCGATAATCTACTTGCGTGTATTGCCCATCCTGGCACACCCACCAGTTGTCCTGTGCTTCTTCGGTTTCCTCGTGGTCAATGGTGGTGTGTAAGGGGCAATTTTCGAGGGTATGAATAGTATCAGCCGATTGTGCACACAACACTTGGTGGGCATTATGACCAATAATTTGATTTGCCCTCCAGCCGAGAATTTTTTCAGCATTTTTACTAAATAGGCGAATAACACCTTGGTGGTCAACGCCAATGAGTCCGTCTGGCCAATGCTGAATAAAGTCATCTAGTTGAATGTTTAAGGGGGCCAAAACTGAATCGCTCATATTGAAGGCCTCAGCATGTTGGCAGGATCTACTCCTACCTTGGTTAGGTCAAGTAAGCCATTAATTTCTCTTGTATTGGTTTCACTTTTTTGTTTGCTTAAGTCGATTTGTTTGGGCTTGGATAGAGAGGTCCCTTTGTGATTGTAAAAAATAGTGACGACAGGGAGTAGTGGGTGATCTCGGTTGATTTCAGTGACCACGGCTTTCTCACCTGTGTTCAGCTCTACTGCGCTGGTAAGGGGGTAGACGCCGAGTAAATGGACGAGCTGTGTGACAATTTTTAGGTCCAGCTTTCCTTCTTTACCCATTTGGTAGAGTGTACGTATGGCCGCTGTTGGAACCATCCCCGGGCCATTGGCTAAGCCATGAATGATTTCATCGTAGGCATCGATAACGCACAATAATCTTGCTGCAGGGTGGAGTTTTTCTTTGGTCAGGCCTAATGGGTAGCCAGAGCCATTTTCAAATTCATGGTGCTGAGCGATTAAAAGTTTGCTGAGTGTGGAAATCCCACTGCCTTTTTCAACAGCTTGTAGGCCTAAAGTAACGTGCTGTTGTGACAATTTTTCTTCTGCAGGCGTATAAACTTGGCCTTTGGAATATAAGTTGTGGGGTAGTTTGCTCCAGCCGACGTCATGCATTAACGCGGCTTGGCCTAGTGCTTCTAAGTCTGAGTCAGATAGCCCTGTGAGCTTACCAAGTGCTAAACTTAAGCTCATTACGCTGAAAGAGTGGGTAATTAATGCGTCGCCTTTTTGCTCCATGTGTAGCAGTGTTAGGAGTGCTTGGTCATTTCGGTTGATACTTTCTAGCGTGTCATTCACCAAGGGATCCAGCGTTTTTGCAACAACGGGTTTATCTTGGTTGATGGCGTTAATGACCGTTTTTATGGTTTTTTGTGCTTGTGATTTAAGTTTTTTAGCTGCGCCAAGTTCTTCTTTTAAACCGGTTTTAACCATTGGTGCGCGTTGTTGAATTTTGTTTGGCTTGGTGACTTCTTTTTTAGCTTTGGCAACATCAACGCCTTTGCTTGTATCGATGGTGATGGTTTTAATGCCACATTCTTTTAAGACAAATATATCGTGTTTGTTGGCAATGGCGCGAGCGTGGGAGAAAAACGGGCTTTTAAACCACGCAATATCTAGCTTAGAGACGTACATGCCAACTCTGGCTTGCGTAATGCTGATCTCTTTTGTTGCCATTAATTACTACCAAAAAGTGATTGGTTTATGGCTTTCCATAATGGCTCACCCCAGATTTGTTGAATTAAAATAGGGAGTGCAACAGGGCCTTTAGAGAGTAGCTGTTGATGAAGCTGAGACAACTGGACTGAGTTGTCCGATGATAGTTGAGACCGGAGTTCGTGTAATATCCTTTGCCCTAAAATAGCGGCGGTAAATTCTCCTGGGTATTGGGTGATTCTGAGCAATAACGCGTCTTGCTCTAGTTGGCTTAACCAGAGTTCTGATATTGTTGAGCTTGCCTGGTCAAGAGTGATGTCTTCACAGTGAAACTGTTGGTCGATTAGAGCAAGCTGAGCATACTTATAAAGGTGGTTGTGAATAATGAGTGTGCTTTCTTTGTATTCAAAAAAGTTTTTTTCCAAGAGGATTTCAAAGCAGTACAACGACCAGCTTAAGGTGAGCGCTGGTGATGTATTTAAGAGTCTGGGGATACTTTTTTCTGCATTTTTATGCGCTTCAACTGTGTATAGGTGCTCCCCAGGCCATAGTTTTTCAGCACACAGGCACTCTAGGAGTGCTGGGTGAAAGTGAGTTGCGCTGCCTTGAATGTAGAGCAGGCCATCTTGTGAGGGGGTGGCGACGTGCTGATAAAAACATAGGGGGGCTGTGGATGCTAGGTAGCTCGGCATTTCAGCAATGCGTAGCTTTGATTCATCAGGTAGTGGGAAAAGCTGTTTGGTTTTGAGTTTTTTATAGAGTGTATGGCAAAGCTGTACGATGGTTGAAAACGCGTTACCGCTGTTTGGTTGGTTGCTGAAATCAGCACACAACTGCTCATGACCTGAGGGGAGTCTCGATTTGGCCTCGCTTGCAATTGCTTTAAGCAGTGGTGTTAATTGTTGCGGCTCAATATCGATAAAATGTTTTAGCGATAAATTGAGATGAAAAAACTCTGCGCCATCCGCTATCTTGCCTTCGCACTGTTTCAGGGCGTTTAAAAACGCAGCGTAATCTGTCAGTGCAGCACTGGCTTCAATGGCACTTTCTTTAACGTGAGGCGCAATGTCTTCTTGTGCAAACAGAGACAGTCGCAGGGCTTCGCGCTCACTTTGTAAAATGCCCTGTTGTTGCCAAAATTCAGGAACTTTCTTAGGGTGGTGGCTGAGTTGCTGCTTGGCCTCAGATAAATAGCTGGGTAAAGCCTGTAGCCGTTGGATGAGCATGGTCTCATGATGAGCCTGGTCACAGATCAAGTATTGCAAGGTTTGGTTTGGCAAGTACTTTAATGGGTTTTGTTGGCGCCAATCTGCTTTTAATAGCTTGCGGTGCTCAAGTTGCACGCTATTTCGCATTAATTTGAAATCTATTTGTTGTTCGTGAGTGAGTCTGTCGGAGCCATTTTCCTCCATGCAGCAGCGCACTTTTAGGAACAATGCGGCCAGCGCGCCTTGGTCTTCATCGGTGATTGGGGGGAGGCTATTGTCGACTAAATTTAGCCCAGCATGAATTGCTTCGAACGGGTGGAAGCGAAACCATGAGTGGTAGTATTTCTCGACCATTCCGGGGAATTCAATAGCACAGTCTGTCACAGTACATTACTCATTAATAAGAACGGGGCGGTTGGTGAAATAGTCAGCATGGTACGTATTTTTGGTTTTTCTCAGCCCCTCATGAAAATAAGTATAGATCAAACCAATAATTCCGCAGGATGTTAGCTGTAATGAAGATAAGACTATGTTGAAATACTGGAGTGTAATAATGTTCAAATTAACCGAAACATTATGTTATTATCTGCCGATTCTGAGGCAGACAGAAGCGGATTCTGTCTTGCGGCGCATTACACCCCTATTGAGTTGGAGTAAAGAATGTTTACAAAAGATATGGTTATCGACGGATACGATCCAGAATTATGGTCAGCCATTACTGATGAAGAGGTGCGCCAGGAGGCTCACGTCGAGCTAATTGCTTCTGAAAACTATACAAGCCCACGGGTTATGCAAGCCCAAGGCTCTATGCTAACCAACAAATATGCCGAAGGGTATCCGGGTAAACGTTACTATGGCGGGTGCGAATATGTTGATAAGGCTGAGCAGCTTGCTATCGATCGGGCCAAAAAACTCTTTGGTGCAGATTACGCTAACGTGCAGCCTCACTCAGGTTCTCAGGCCAATGCTGCTGTCTATATGGCACTACTACAACCGGGTGACACTGTATTAGGAATGAGCCTCGCTCACGGTGGTCATTTGACCCATGGTTCTCCAGTTAATTTTTCTGGCAAGTTATATAATGCTGTTCAATATGGCATAAACGATGCTGGTGAAATTGACTATGATGATATGGCTGCAATGGCTAAAGAGCACCAGCCAAAAATGATCATTGGTGGATTCTCTGCGTACTCACGTTTGGTTGATTGGCAAAAAATGCGCGAAATCGCAGACAGTGTAGGTGCCTATTTAATGGTAGATATGGCGCATGTCGCCGGTTTGGTTGCAGCAGGTCAATACCCAAGCCCTGTCGGTATTGCGGATGTCACCACGTCGACAACTCATAAAACATTACGTGGCCCACGTGGTGGCTTGATCTTAGCAAAATCAAACCCTGAACTTGAAAAGAAATTTAACTCATTGGTTTTCCCTGGCATACAAGGTGGCCCGTTAATGCATGTGATTGCAGGAAAAGCGGTTGCATTTAAGGAGGCGATGGAGCCTGAGTTTGTGGAGTATCAAAAACAAGTTGTAACCAATGCGAGAGCAATGGCGCAAGTGTTTATTGATAGAGGCTACAACATTGTCTCTGGTGGTACCGATAATCACCTGTTTTTACTGGATTTGATTGATAAAAATATCACGGGTAAAGAGGCTGATGCCGCACTGGGATTAGCCAATATTACAGTGAATAAAAATGCGGTACCTAATGACCCACGATCACCGTTTGTGACCAGTGGTTTGCGTATTGGTACCCCTGCTGCAACGACACGGGGTTTTAAAGTCCCTGAGATTAAAACATTGGCCGGTTGGATGTGTGACATTTTAGATGACATAGAAAACACCTCTGTCGCAGAAGCGGTAAAAGCGAAAGTGGTGGCGTTGTGTGCTGAATTTCCAGTTTACCGATAGTCAATAGAGGCTGTCACGGATGCGCTGCCCTTATTGTGCTGATAACAACTCAAAAGTCATAGACTCACGAGAAACGAGTGATGGTGGTCAAATTCGCCGCCGTCGTGAGTGTCTGGCATGCAATGCACGGTTCACAACTTACGAAGTGGTCGAGTTAAACCTGCCTCGGATTATCAAGCGTGGTGGGGTGCGAGAGACGTTCAATGAGCTGAAATTGCGCTCTGGGCTGCAGCGTGCTTTGGAGAAAAGGCCCGTGTCAGCGGACCAACTTGAGGCCATTGTGACCGCCATTAAAAATGGGTTGATGGCCAAAGGTGAGCGAGAAATCAATGCCCGTGAGATTGGTGAGCAGGTAATGGATGAGCTCAAGGGGGTCGATAAAATTGCCTATATTCGATTTGCTTCTGTGTATCGAAGTTTTCAGGATGTGAGTGAATTTCGCGATGTCATTGAAGGGTTGGAAGATAGCCCTAAAGGCAGATAGGTCTGCGTATGTTTAGTTCGCAAGACCATCAGTTTATGAGCCAAGCGATTGCATTGGCAAAACGAGGGCAATACACCACATCGCCAAATCCCAATGTGGGTTGTGTGATTGTCAAAGACGGCGTGGTCGTCGGCGAAGGTTACCATGTGCAAGCAGGTGAGCCTCATGCAGAAATTCACGCGTTACAAGCGGCAGGAAAAAAAGCACTTG
>JABHGC010000056.1 GCA_018672285.1 Methylococcales bacterium | reverse complement strand
AAATCTACTGCAACATCAGTGCTTTTTTTACCAATAAACGGCCAGAACTTGTATTTTGAAGCGCCGACACTATTGTCCCCCAAGGACCCACAATCACCGTTTGCCAGAAAATCAATAGCATCGCAAATCGATGTTTTCCCAGTGCCGTTATGACCAAAGATCAAAGTGAAGGGCTTATCGAAAACAATATTTAGTGGGTTGGCAACACCTCGTAATCCATTAATCGATAAGCTTTTTAGACTAGTCTTTGACTTCATCTTCTTCTCCTTCCTTGAAGTGTGTGTTTTCCAGTGCAGTAAGCCAATCTTCTTCCTTAATTTTCGAAGAAAGAATCAACTTTTCTATACCTCTAATCTCTGTTTCCGCCAGCAACCCCTCGGCATTAACAGTATCCATCATCTGTTTCAACAATACTTCAGAATTGCTCATCGCCTGCTCCAGTCTGATAAATTATTTACATTACTGAGGAAAACCCTTTTAAATCTCTATTTTCATGCACATCATCATGGGCGATTAATATGTACTCCCAGGGCTTGCCGCCGTTTTTGATCAAGTAGCCTGTTGCATTTGCACACCATTTTTTGGCAGCTTCAGCTTTGCTTTCTACTGAGGTATCAGCTATGTCTCGGCGAGCTTTGGTTTCTACCATTATTACTTTGTCATCGAGTTCGGCCACGAAATCAGGGAGATACTCGCGGTGATGAATGCCATCTTTATAGTAAATTTTGAATTGGCCGCTAACTGGCTTAAACCATTTAATAGCTTCACGCTCTAGAATGAGCGCGAATGTACGCTCGGTGTCAGAATCGAATTTTTGAACGTCATAAAGGCATTTACGGAAGCCACCAAAAAGCATTTTTTTAATCTTGCCTTTATCTTGCAAGGTGTTGCGCAGATTATTAATTTCTTTCTCGCCAGTTGTGTATGCGGCATTGCACAAGGGAACAAAACCAGCAGAAATTGAGGTTTCATAGCTGCTAACTTTCTCCCAATAGTGTTCAGCCATTTGGGCGTGAATATTCTCGGCGATACGCTTACCGAAACCAAAGAATATGTTATGTAGTTCGTCTTCGCTGTATTCGCGAACATCGCGAAAGTAGTTGATTGATTGTGTAGCTAAGTCGTAAATCAGTTCTGCATGTTCATCGTAGGAAATATCATCGTAGTCCACTAAGTGCTCAACAATATAGTCTTCTAAAAGGGTGTATTTCCGTTCGGGCAGCGAAGAGATACTAACCTGTTCATTGGTTTGCAGGCTCTGCGAAATTAACTCACGGTTGGTTGGCTGAAGATTTAATTGCCCCATTTCTAACAAGAATGGAGTATATCCGTAGGTGATTTCACCAGAAGGCATTACAACAATGCGTGGTATATCAATTGTTTGCTCAACCACTAACTCCGTCGCTTTTGCGATTAGATCTTGTAAGCTTATTTTTTCCTCATCTTCCAAAAGAGATTGCTGCTGGCCGCTAAGTTGCTCAGCGACTGCTTTGTATACTTCAGCTTGAACGTCTTTATTCAAAAGCGCTTTGCTAGTAGGTGCTTCACTGGGTTTGTTTTGGTAGCTCTGCAAGACACGTAACGTGGTTAACGCCACCTCACGCTCTGTCACCCCATTAAATGCAGGCTTGGCAATTTCATGCGGCGATTTATTGGGGCCTGAGTAATCGAACCCCGTTGCGCTTTGTACCGATTTACCTGTAAACAAACCTTCTAATCGAGATGTTACCGCAACACTATCTTTAGGTTGCTCTGTATCGTCTTTATCTAAAATAACCTGACGTAAACGTAGAGGGTTATTGGGATTGTTTGCTTCGTCAACAATCTCCTGGAAGCGATCGTGGGCTACGATATTTAATCGATCTACCGCGTCTACACCCGTACGCTTGCCGTAGGGTAAGCGCAAACCACGGCCAATAGACTGCTCAATTAGCGTTCTTGCGTTTGCTGCACGCAAAGGGACTATGGTGTAAAGGTTGGTTACATCCCAACCTTCTTTTAGCATATTCACGTGGATAACAATTTCTGTTGGCTCATCTACGCTTTCTACTGCCAGTAAGCGCAAAATCATCTTTTCTTCTGCCGCTCCGCTTTGGGAGCTATCTACCTGAATGGCTTTGCCTTTATAAGCACCATTAAAAAAGCTGTCAGACTCAATGCGTTCAAGTAATTGAGCGGCATGGGTGGTATCACGTGCAATCACCAGCATAAAGGGTTTAACAACTTTAACGCTGTGCTGTTTAGCGTAGGTAAACAGCTCTAATTTGGTCGCTTCATGCAGTCGTACCCCATCTTCAAGTTTTACTGTTTCCAAGCCTTCTGGGCTATATTGTTTCGGGTCGAAGTTGCGCTGCGTTACAACGGCGGGTTCTTTTACGAAGCCGTCATCCATGGCACAAGCCAGGGGATAATCCACCACCACATTCTTAAAGGGTACAGGGCCACGATTAGATTCGGTAAAAGGTGTAGCCGTTAACTCTAACCCCAAGCGTGGTTTCAGCTCATTGATGGCCCGCATACCGGCATTCGCTCGATAACGGTGAGACTCATCCATTAGCAACACCAAATCATCCAGTTCAGATAGATAATTGAAATAACTATCCCCCAGAACCTCATTCATACGCTTCATCTTTGGTGCTTTTCCGCCACGCACTTCAGAGACAATTTTGGCAATGTTAAATACATTGATACGTACTTCCTGAGCCTGACCAAATAAGTCTTGTCTAAGTTGTGCACCTTTTTGTTCATAGTTATCACCGGTAATCACAATCGGGCGCGTTACTGCAAACTCAGCGATCCCTCTAAATACATATTTAGCCGAAGAGGAATCATCAAAATCAGCTATCAACTTGTTATAGATGGTGAGGTTAGGCGCCAACACAAAGAAATTGTTAATGCCATGGGCTTGATGCAAATAGCTAATAAATGCGCCCATCAAACGAGTCTTACCCACGCCCGTTGCCAATGCAAAGCACAGTGATGGAAACTCACGCTCAAAGTCCGAAAGTGTTGGGAATTCCGCACTGAGTGTTTTGAGCAAGGCTTCAATATCTCGAGACTGCTCTAACGTATCCGGAGCGGACTCTATAGCCTGAGCTAGTGCGACAAGGGAATCCTCTTGAGGCTTTCGCAAGCTCAAACGGCCAGAAATTGCTTTAAGAATACGAGCATTTGTTGGGCTAATTGTATTTGTTGTCATCTGCTTATCCCGCCCTTAGCCTTGTCCATTATCGTCAAATAACCCTGCTTGCGAAGGGTCGGCTTTGGGCTTTTCCTGCATGGGAAGGTTTTCTACATTTAAACTGTAATCATCGTGGCCGTACTCACAGCGCGACAACACCATTTTGGGGATTTTCTTTAAGGTAAGGTTAGGAAAGCGGTCGGCCTTACAACGGAATGCGCTGCAACACACCAGCACACTACGATCTTCGCCGACATCATCACTCAACGCTTGTAACTGCTCTACAGAGAGGGTTTGGGTGGTGACGTAGATCCGATCCTGCTCTGTGGAATAGCCATGGTTCCACCATTCATTATCGGAGGGTGCGTAGGTAAAACCCTCCAGTTTGCAGATGGCCTCTGCCAACATTGCTGCATCGTAGTCTTTGCTGATAACCCAACGCCCCCAGCGATCTTGCTCTAATAAAGAAGGGGCTAACCTATAGTAACGGAAGCCTCCACCACCTTGCCAGCTAACTGCCTTGGAAATGCCCCCTTCATCGTCACCGTTAATAACTTTCTGAAGGCGGGGAATGATATGGGTATGGCAATGCTCACCGAGCTCGACCATGATCCATTTTCGCCCCATTTTATGCGCTACCGTACCAGTTGTTCCTGAGCCTGCAAAGGAGTCCAAAATGATATCGTCAGGGTTTGAAGCAGCCTCGATAATTCTTTGCATCAAACGCTCTGGTTTTGGTGTATCAAACGCATTTTTGGCGCCAAAAAGTGCATTGATTTCTTTT
>JABHGC010000058.1 GCA_018672285.1 Methylococcales bacterium | reverse complement strand
GGATAAATTGAAAATTGATGTTTTATATTGAATCGCCTATAACGTATTTTACGCAATGTCTTTTTCAGGCTCGACTAAGTAGAGAACCGTTTAAAGTTAGGATGGACCCATGGTTATCTTGCAAACGTTTTTAATCATGTATCGTGATAAAATGTCACGCGTAAGCCCTGCCTTAAAGGATACATATAGATAGGTTTGTTGATGTTATAAAAGCGTATGACAAATGATGTTTATCGGGTAGGAAGAGGCCTCATACACAACTATCTATAGGTGATTGATTAAGTATGAGGCGTTGGGGGGTTATAATGTTAAATCATGGCTCAATTGTATAGGCTTGCCGCCTTCAAGTTGGTCATAAAGAAGGCTTGATTGTTCGAGAGGGTTTTGAACCGGGTCCCAAATAGGAAATAGGCGTCTCTTGATGCTGCTAACAATTCGGTCTAACAGGTTGGCGACCTTAATTGGTAAAAAAGCCCAGCGCAGAATGATGTATAAACGTCTACGCACACACCAAAAATAGACAGATTCTTCAGCATACCATTTGTAGCCCCAGCGTTTTTCAAATAAATCATGCGATTCTTTGCCGATCTCTTTATTCCACCTAAGGTCGAAATATTTTAGGTCGGCGAGTTGGGCGCGAGTCCCTAGGTTGTCAAAATAAATAACGGACCTAGGCTCGGCAAATATTTTTTCACCTTTGGCTTTGAGTTGCATTCCAATATCTAGGTGTTCACGAATTGTCATATGGGGTAGTTCTATGTTTTGTAATGCCTTGGTATTGAACATAACGCCATGTAATTCAAAAGCTTGGCTTGGTACGGTTTTGTTCGGCATGTTCTCAGGCAGTTCTCTACGATAGGGCTTATGCTCAATTAGGTAGGTTTTACCTTCTACGGCGACTGTGCGTATTTCTACGGTGTAAATATGGTTGCGTGTGTAGTCGCCGTCAGCGCCGTCTTTCTCAAGGGTTAATGGGGATATAACTGCAGCGTCTTTTGCTTCACCTGTCTCAATGAGTGGTGGTAACCAGCCTTGCGATACACGAGAATCATTGTCTAAAAGGAAGGTAAAAGGTGTCGTAAGTTCTCCGCGAATTTTATCAATGCCAGCTAAGGGGATCATTCGTTCTAACTTGACGATTCGAGCATTATTTTTATTTGCAATGCGAGATTGAGCTAATTCAAGCTCTTTTTTCGGGTAGCCTAGATCAAGAATAATCAAGTCAAAAAGTGACTCGTCAGTGTACTCGTAAACATTATCAATACACTCTGATAGGCCGGTGTATCGGTCTCTAGGCGATATAATTAGGCTTACTTTTTTTTGATTCATCTTTAGGGTCCTCGGTTAATATCGGTAATGCTTTAGCGCCAAGAGATGATAGAGTACTTTACTGTTCATTCCCTTGATTGGGGTCATGTGATTGTCACTTAGAATAAGCCCTGGTTAATATAGGGGGGCATATTTTCCAGCCAAGGCGGTCTGCGTCAGCAAATTTTTGGGGGTATTGGCAAAACAGAGAAAAACCGGATCATGCTGAGTTTCTAAGCGATACTTGTAAACAGCTTAACTTTTGATTGACTGATTTTATTCGGTGAGTGCTTTATCAATAAATGAGGTGCCTACTTAATTAGAGTTCACTCAAAAACAAGAAAATAGCTCTGATCCTGTTTCTTGAGTCTAGACGGAAACTCTCCATCCCTGAAAATAACCCTATACAAAGAAGAAGGAGCCAATTTGCAGTAAAACCTAATGTGATTTTTAAGTGCAAAAATGAGTGTTTTGGCCAGTACAGCCACATTCATCACAAAAAATATGCTCAAAATCCATGACTCTGATGTACTGCTAGTACGAGCTCTAATATAATTTAGGTTGTAGCCATTTTTACCCTGCCTGAACTTGCCTTCAATTGGAATCCTTTGCAAATATTTAGCTTTCCTCTGACAATTGGCCTGACATGAGGCTGATTTTTATTCGTTTTTCGGATCATAGGTGCACGGTTTTTTAACAGTCATAATTTATACAACCTCTGTAAGACTTACAATTAAGTAAGTTGTTGAAATTTCACCAATCTGATACCAGTAAGACTTTTTAAACTTTTTCATTGTTATACAACCCTCTATTTATTATCTAATTCTTACAACATTGCCACTTGCCAATTCCGCTTTCAATTGAGCATTTTCATCACCCAATGTGGCATTGATGGATGTTAACTTGCGAATATCTGACTCCAGCTGCTCAATGTATGCTCTCAGTTCTCGGTTCTTTGATTTCTCGCCCTTGAGTTTGAGATTCTTTTCATCCCGCTGCGTCTTATGTTCCTTACCGATGATCTCTCGCACTTCAGCCGCGATTTCTGGATAGCGGTTATGAATGGTTGAATCGGACACTCCCGCTTCTTCTGCAAGTGCTGAGATACTGATTTTGCGCTTCTTATCGACCACTTTGGTTCTGCCATGCTTCAAACGAATCAAGGCATTTTGTAACGCTTTTTCTGTTGACGCTTTCATGCTGTCGCCTCCATCACTTGATTCCACATACCAAGGTCTTTTAGAACCCGCTCACAGCGCTCGATATCTCGCTCAATGCGTTGCTTTCCCACCTCACCAATATCATCGATTTGCCTTAACTCTAGTTGCTGTATATAAACACCTTTAAAGTACGCGCCGTGACGCACCTTTTCGATAATGGACTCATCACAATCAACGCATCGCGTTCCTTCAATCACTGAGCGACCTCCACAACTAGATATATCACTTGTACACCAGCTATGGCCCGTTGAGCGTAGATGAACCGTATCAGAAATTTTTTCAGCCATTTCAGTGCGGCTATCAAAGGTTTTTACCGCTTCATTATTGGATCGATACGAGATTAATTTATTTGCTATCCCACCGGTAATGATTGTATCTTCGTCCAGAAATTCCTCGACCCTTGCCACTTTGTAATTTTTAATCTGAACGGCAATTTCATCATAAAGCTCTGTCTCTTGAAATTCATTTGCCGCATACAGCAAAGTCATGTCCATGCCCCAGTGCTTGAAGTGTTGCTTGAGGTATCGTAAATCGCCATAAGCCGATTGTGCCACGTACACTGCGAAGGTGCGTCTAAATTGGTGGGAGCTCAGCCCTTTAATCCCTAGCGCTTCGCCAAATGCCTTTAAACGTTGATCAAATGCCAAGCTTGACAGGGAATTGACCTGATTGCTTTGTTTCATGCTATTTGTGAGAAACAGATGATGCTTGTAGTTCTCAATTTTCAGCCCTCTTGGGTCATGAGGGTCTTGTGCCAATAATGCTTCCTGCTCTTGCCATAAAGCCTCTTGAAAAGGTTTTATGTAGGCCTTTTGCACGTCAATTGCTTTTACCACAATTTCAGGCACTAACCATTCGGTATAGCCTTCATAGGTTTTGCTTGAATGTGATTTTAACCAATAATAGAAGCGTATGCATAATTATCACTAAACACTTTCAATTACAGCATCCATATCCAGGGTAAATGAGAATAATTCTCAATATGCAATTTATATTGTGACGGGGAACTATTTGAAACCATTTCTGCGTATACACCTACTTT
>JABHGC010000060.1 GCA_018672285.1 Methylococcales bacterium | reverse complement strand
CAACTGCAGGTCACACCCTTCAACAGCCGTAAACCGAGCAACAGCCGACGCTAGTAGCTCTCGATAAAACCGCGCAGCGCCCTCAAACCCAAGTAACGGTGCTAACCGAGTCTTCACCTGCCCGACATCTGGTGCCTTGGTAAACATAATAATACACGTATTCATCGATAATACAGCTTAACCAACTGATCCGGGGAGCGGCCTAGCGCATATAAAAAACGAATTTTCCACATCAGAAAAATAGTGCTCACCACCCCGCCTTTTTCCCACTTACGACTAGACGTCTTAATAGTGTCATTGATCCTACCCGGCTTTACCTTCATTTTTTTCAATCGAGTACACAACTCCACATCCTCCATTAAAGGAATGCCAGCAAACCCACCAAGCTCATCAAATAACGCTCGAGTTAAAAATAGCCCTTGATCTCCCGTTGCAATACCCGTCCACTTTGATCGCCAGTTCATCATCCACTCTACCACTCTTAGCAACCAATGCCGCCCAGATAGCACAACGTTAAAAAAACCCCATTGCGAGTGCTCAACCACGGCTAAAATGGTTTTCAAGGCAGTACAAGACACCACACTATCCACATGTAAAAACCATAAAATATCACCTTGGCTTAAAGCGGCTCCTGCATTCATCTGAATAGCACGACCCGGCTCAGAAATAACAACATGATCCGCCCATTGAGCTTTACTGACCGAATCATCGGCACTACCACCATCAACAATAATAACCTCGTGGCCTAACTGCTGAAAAGGCAGCAACATCGCTTGGCAAAGCGACACATTCTCAGACTCATTTTTAACCGGAATAACAATTGAAAGCTTAGTCACTTAAAGCGCCACCGCAACTACTTCCAGCACCTGCAACACACGCCCAGCAATGCTTTCCCGTCACAATATCAGCCGCCAATAGACTATCTACATTCAATTGGTCGATTCGAATGCCTTTTTTCCCATCCACAGGCAGTTTTAACATTTGGTTAAAGTCACAGTCATAAACGTAACCTTCCCAATCAACACTCACCAATGAACGGCACATCACCTTCGGCAGGTTTGCAGGAGAGTACGCGCCTTTTAATGTCTCTAAATACGAATGAAAGTGCCCTTTAGACAACAGCGTACTGCCAAATCGCTGGATAGGCATATTGGTGATTGTCAGCAAATGGTCAAAATCAATATCAAATTGTTGTTTTAAAAACTGCCGATAGTCTGACTCTAACTTGGCTTGATCAGGAACCAACTCGGTACCTTGTGGGTTGAACACCAAATTCAATGCATGCTTACCTCGTCCATACCCCAGCTCATTGAGCTGCTTTAAACCAAGCAAGCTTTGATCAAAAACCCCCTTCCCACGCTGGCGATCTACATTATCCTCTAAGTAGCACGGCAGTGATGCAACAACCTCAACAGAGTGTTCTGCTAAAAAGTCACCCAACCATTCATAACCCGGCTCAGACAAAATGGTTAAATTGCACCGATCAATCACCCTCAGGCCTTTAGAGACCGCTTTTTCCACCATCCAACGAAAATCAGGGTTCATTTCTGGCGCACCACCCGTTAAATCTAACGTTGTCACAGGGTGCTGCTCAATAAACTTAAAAATGCGTGCCATCGTTTCTCGAGACATTAGCTCAGTTCGCTTTGGCCCCGCATTCACATGACAGTGCAAGCATTGCTGATTACACAAGTAACCTAAATTAGCTTGTACCGTGTCTGTTGCCAAACGTGTCACTACTGGGAAGTCAGTTGGTAATAAATGTTCGATCGTAGACAGCATATTGATACCTTAATATATAGAACGGCCACAGTGTACCCCAACTCACAGAGCAAAAGTCACTCATTTATCTCCACATAAAAATATTCATTCATCGTAATAACTTAATTCAATGGAGCAATGAATTTTTTGAAATAGTCCGCACCGTCTCATTACTTTATAATCACCCTATTCCAACAAACGCCTTCGGAGCAGCAAAGCCATGAGAGCATTAACCATTCAAGAAGAACTTCGTTTGGTCAGCAAATCTCAACTGAAAACGCTCAACTCCGGTACGCCCGTCAACATCGTATGGGCAAATGGTGAAGGCCCTTACCGCTACACCCTTAATTTTAAATCAGGCCTCCCTTTTGCTATTGACTCATGGGGTCATGAACACTTGATTAATACCCAACTTGTTGGTTTTAATGATACAGACGAACGCATCATGCGAGCAAGTTAGTGACATTTTCGTCACTCATCGGCATTCAAACACCTTGAATGTCATATTATTGCCGCTCCAGACAACCACCTCCCCTCCTCGTAAAAAACACAACACCTCAACATTTTCAAATACTTAAACCAAACCAGTATCACACAGCCCCATACTGGTGCAAAAAAACCACACAGAGTGTTGCCAAAAAAGCACAAAACTATTGCCTCCACATCTCTATTAGAATATACTAATTGCAGTTAAAGATAACTTAATCAAATTCTTAATTGGAGATACACTTATGAAAGTTAAATTATTACAAGCAGCCATCGCTGCTACTTTAGTAGCTGCACCTGTTGCATCTGCTGTTGCTGACGTTAAAATCTTTGGTGGTGTTCAAGTTGAATACTCAAACGAAGATTTAGAAGGCCAATCTGCTGAGCAAGGCGTTGACGATACTAACGTTTACTCAAACATCGGCTTCCGTGCTACTGAAAAATTAGGCAATGGCATGACTGCTATCGCCCAATTATCATTCGTAGTTGACCCTGCTGACGCCACAACTAACGGCCTAGCAAACGATGACTCTTTTGTTGCTTTACAGCACAAAAAATGGGGTTTTCTTGGAATGGGTACTTTCACCTCTCCTTACAGCACAACTGGCGATCGTTTAGACCCTTTCTATGAGACTAACCTTGAAGCTGTTGGCGCTGGCGGCATGACTTCTGGTGGAACTGTTTTAGGTCATGACGGTGCTGTTGGAAGCGCTGTATACTACCGTTCACCTTCTTGGAGCAACTTAACTTTAGACTTCGTTATTTCTCCTGATGAGAAAAACTTAGGTGTTAAAGATGCAGAAGTTACTGTTCAAGACGGCGATGACAACGATTTCGCAATCTCTTTAAGCTATGAGCAAGGTCCTATCTACGCATTCGCAGCGTATGGCCAGAACAACATCGAAAACATCTCTACTGAAGAAGCTTTCAAAATCGGTGGCCAATTCAGCATGGGCGCACACACTTTGTCTGCACAGTATGAGTGGGTTACAGATTCAAATTCTCTAGCAGCTCAAAACACCAATGCTAACGGCGTTTCTGACTTCTCTGAAGTTACTAACACTGAAGATGGCGATGTTTGGTTCTTAGGCTACCAGTTTAAAATGGGTAACAACCAATTCGTAGCTCAATACGGTCAAACCGATAGTGAAGATAACGGTAACGATTCTGAGTACTTCGCACTTGGCATGTTCCATCACTTCAGCAAGAAAACTTCAGTATTCGCAGGTTACTCTGAGTCAGACGGTAACAACAACGAAGCTGATCGTGAAGTTGTAACTGTTGGTCTACGTAAAAATTTCTAAGATAGCTTTCTATTCTAATACTTAGAGAACGACTTTGGCATGTCAGTGCCTTCTTGGCGGAACCATCTTCTGGTTTCGCCTTTTTTCTTGCAGCTCCTCAGCCCCCTATTACCAAGCAGCACAGCTCTGTGCAACCTATAAGCGTCTCATGACAAAATCATATCTAACAACCCCAGCCCCACTTCAGGCCATTACAGCCCGCTAAATAAAACATAAAACACGAACACTCTCACCAGTTATTAAAAAAAATCACATACGAGAAGCGTATGCATAATTATCACTAAACACTTTCAATTACAGCATCCATATCCAGGGTAAATGAGAATAATTCTCAATATGCAATTTATATTGTGACGGGGAACTATTTGAAACCAT
>JABHGC010000061.1 GCA_018672285.1 Methylococcales bacterium | reverse complement strand
ATTGGCCTCTGTAATGTGTTTGGTAGCTTATTACTTTACACCTGAGTCTTACTTTACTCTATAGGTGTTTTTATTTAGCTACGACCAGAGGTCATGCACTTATCATACGAATTCAGGAATGACTATTACGCAGCAACTCAGGCCTAAGCTGCTGTCGGATAAATTGTGTCACCGCATTGCCACGTGGTGGAGAGCGATATAAATAAGCAAACTCATCATCATGAGCCATATAATAAGGTTGCCCAGTTTTAGTCAAAAAAGCATATTGCTGCCCATCACTTTTATACACATGCTTCGACTTTAAAACTCTCTGTTGGTATCGCTCAGAGTGAAGATATAAACGAATACGCTGGCACAACCAGGCCGGTATCAAAATCACCATTTGTTTACCGCGTTTGGTATCAATTAATGTTCCATAGCCAACTTTCAGGCGATGGCTTGTCAAACCCTCACGCAAAGGTGCTTCAAAATGCTGAAAACGAAGCGTAAAAACCGTCTGCAGACGTGCTCCAGTCGTCAGCGCTAACAAAAACGCCAATAACATTTCAATATTGCCCACTCGACGCAACGACTCCACTACAGCAATTTGCTCTTCTTTTTGTAACGGCCTTAACTTACCTCCGTCTTGAATGTATTCTCCATACTCATCGGAATTTTTTGCAGCTTTAAATGATCGAGTAAGATCCGTACTTTTCACCGCTTTCTGCCGCTGAAAGCCATGTCGATCTTTGAACATCATATTCACTTCGCTTTCCAGCCAGAGAGGTTGATCAAACTCATACCCATCCACACTCAACCAACGATAAAAATTCTGTACACTGCTCATCCGCCGCTTAGCTGTGCCTGGTTTAATGTTTTGACGTTGAATTTCATCATGCAGATAACGGCAATACCGATACGTTGGCCTTGCTCTGGCACGCATAGGAATCTGTAAAAAATCGACGCCTTCATCTACTAGCCATTGCCGGAAATGTCGCAAATCCCCCGCTAAGCTTTCTAGGGTGCGATGTTTTGCTGGCAGCACACCGGTTAACCGGTTCATTAAGAAGCGATTCGCTTCTTCCCACGGCGAACCATCTTCCGCCACAACAATCGGGAAATGATAAAATGCATCATGGTCAAATACCTCCGATGGCCTCACACCAAATTTGGGTAAGGGTTCACTATGTTGTAATACCCGACGTTTATTAATTTTTGCGACATGAGCCGTCGGCTCATACAAATCTAAACGATGAATAATCTCTACTCTCACCATGTTTTTTATTGCATCATTAGTTATGATGCTCCAGATGTATCAATTAAAAAGCCCTTGAGCATTTAACTGCATCAAAGGCGATGAAACATAAATATAACTTGACTAAAACACAAAATCAATGCATTATTTTTGCATCATTAACGATGAAATTAGATGATAATGCAACTCAAGCAACTCGCCAATATTAATGCAGGCTACCCCTTTCGCGGGAAAATCCCCGAAGTCGCCAACAGCGGCATATTAGCTGTGCAAATGAAAAACACCTCACCAGAAGACATCCGGTGGTCAAACTGTATTGAAACTGAGCCATCAGGCAAACGCCAACCGGACTGGTTACAAGCAGGAGATATTTTATTTGTCGCCCGTGGCAATCATAACTATGCGGTACTCGTTGATAAAACACCTGTTCTACCCAGTATTGCAGCCCCTCATTTCTTTGTGATCAGCAGTACAACCCCGACTGTGTTACCCCAGTTTTTAACCTGGCAACTAAACCAAGCCCCCTGCCAACGTTATCTTGAACAACATACGGAAGGCACCTTAACCAAAAGCATCCGCAAAAATGTGTTAGAAGATTTGCCCGTCACCATACCGGATATCCACAAACAACAATCGATTATCAACTTAGCTGACACCATACGCCAGGAACAGCATATTGCAGAACAAATAATACGTAATGGTCAGCAGCTACTTAACACCATTGCCCATGACATAATACATGCGCATAAAAGGACTTAACCCAATGAACGAACCGATCAATCAAGACAGCATCAATAAAACTCTATGGGATGCCTGCGATACCTTTCGCGGCACCATTAGCGCAGACACCTATAAAGATTTCATACTCACTATGCTGTTTTTAAAATACATCAGCGATGTATGGCAAGACCATTACGATGGTTACAAAGCCGAATATGGTGATGAGCCTGAGTTAATCGAAGAAATGATGAAAAGTGAACGTTTCGTGTTACCCACCGAAGCCAGTTTTTATTTCCTATGGGAGCATCGACATGAACCCGGCAATGGTGAACGCATTGACCAAGCCTTACACGCCATAGAAGAAGCCAATGGCACTAAACTCAAAGATGCTGGTAAAAGCGTGTTCCAAGACATCAGTTTTAATACCGACAAATTGGGCGAAGAAAAACAAAAAAACACCATTCTGCGACATCTATTAGAAGATTTTTCCAAGCCAGAAATGAATCTTCGGCCTAGTCGTGTTGGCTCATTAGATGTGATTGGCAGCGCCTATGAGTATCTCATTAAAAACTTTGCTGCCAGTGGTGGCCAAAAAGCGGGGGAATTTTATACTCCGCCAGAAGTCTCTGATTTAATCTCTCATCTGCTCAACCCTCAACCCGGTGAGAGCGTTTGTGACCCTGCTTGTGGTTCAGGTTCATTATTAATGAAATGTGGCAAAAAAATTCAGCAAAACCACGATAGCAAACAATACGCCCTATATGGTCAGGAAGCCATTGGCTCCACTTGGTCACTCGCCAAGATGAACATGTTTCTGCATGGGGAAGACAACCATAAAATTGAATGGGGTGATACCATTCGCAATCCTAAATTGCTAGATCAGAATGGCAACTTAATGCTGTTTGATATCGTGACTGCTAATCCCCCCTTCTCTCTCGATAAATGGGGGCATGACCAAGCCGGAGATGACCCATTCAGTCGCTTTCGTCGTGGCATTCCACCAAAAACCAAAGGCGACTATGCATTTATCCTGCACATGATTGAAACGCTGAAACCCGCCACTGGGCGCATGGGCGTAGTAGTACCGCATGGTGTGTTATTTCGCGGCAGCTCAGAAGGCAAAATCCGCAAACAATTGATTGAAGAAAATCTATTGGATACCGTGATTGGTCTTCCTGAAAAACTGTTCTACGGCACCGGTATTCCAGCCGCGATTTTGATTTTTAAAAAAGGCAATACCGATGGCAACGTGTTCTTTATTGATGCCAGTCGAGAATTTAAAGCGGGTAAAAATCAGAATCTATTGGCCGATGAGCATATTGCCAAAATCGTTGAGACCTTCAAAGCTCGTAAGAATGTCGATAAATACGCCTATCTCGCCACTCAGGGTGAAATCAAAGAAAATGATTACAACCTGAATATTCCGCGCTATGTGGATACCTTTGAAGAAGAAGAAGAGATTGATTTAATGGCTGTGCGGGCTGAGCGGGAGAAGCTGAAAGCACAACTCAATGAGCTTGAAGGTGAGATGTCTAAGTATTTGGAGGAGCTGGGCTATGGCTGTTGACTCAAAATACCCGAAAAGTGTAAAAGCAGGAAAACCTCTACTTGAACAATTACCACCTGGATGGGAGCAATTTTCACTTGATTACTACCTAGAGCTCACTCCTCGAAAAGCAAAAATTGAACATCATATTGAATACGATTTAGTAACAGTAAAACGCTCACGTGGCGGCGTTACTAGAAGAGAGCATTTACTAGGCAAGAACATTTCTGTTAAAAGCCAATTTTTTTTGGAAGAAGGCGATTTCTTAATCTCAAAACGTCAAATAGTTCACGGAGCATGTGGAATAGTACCCGAAGAATTAGCTGGTTCAATTGTTTCAAATGAATACTCAGTTTTCAGAGCTAAACCTAATTTTTTCTTACCATACTTAAGATACCTGTCTGAAACACTATATTTTCAGCAAACATGCTTTCACTCAAGTATAGGCGTTCATATTGAAAAGATGATTTTCAAACTTGATAGCTGGTTTAAATGGAAATTCAATATTCCCCCACTCCTCGAACAAAAAAAAATCGCCCAAATCCTCTCCACCTGGGACAAAGCCATCGCCACCACCGAGCAACTACTCGCCAACAGCCAGCAGCAGAAAAAAGCGTTGATGCAGCAATTGTTGACGGGAAAGAAGCGGTTTCCGGGGTTTGAGGGGGAGTGGAAAGAAGTTAAGATTAAAGAAATATTTACTTTAAGCAGTGGGGATAGTAAGCCTCACGATACTGAAAAAAACTTGGAACCAAATAAATCTATTCCTGTTTTCGGCGGTAATAACATTATGGGATACTCCTCAAAAAGTAACTCGAATGACACAGTTATATTAATTGGACGTGTTGGTGAGTATTGTGGAGTAACCAGACTTGTACAGCACGAATGCTGGATAACAGATAATGCTTTATATACAAAAAGTTTTGATAATAATAGTGACAAACAATTTATAACGTATCTTTTACAGCAATATGATTTATCAAAACTTAGGAACAAGGGGGGCCAACCTCTTATTTCTCAAAAGCCCATTTACAATTTAAAAATTATGATTCCTCAAAAGACTGAGCAAAAAAGAATAGCCTCATCATTAACCTATACCGATAAAGAAATCAAACTCTTGGAAAAACAACTGGCCAATTTAAAACAAGAGAAAAAAGCACTAATGCAGCAGTTGTTGACAGGTAAACGACGAGTAGAAATTTAATCAATTCAGCCAGCAAAAAAAGGAATTAAAAATGAGTAAAAAAAATGTCGGGTTATTTTTTGGTGCTGGAGCAGAGATTGCCTATGGTTTGCCTTCGGGTGGCCGTTTTGCCTTAGATATTTTTAGAATGGACTCATCTGAAGACAAAAAAGACTTCAAAGCAATGCTAGTAAACGTCAACAGTAGGACGCCTTATGCAGCAAAGTGGCTTCCTGATGACTACGGCAGCCGTTCCGTTTCGACATTCGGAAAAGCGCAATACGAACAACTTATTATTTCCAGTCTTGAAAATAAAAGACAACAAATTATCAACTTCCTCAACTCTTTTGATTCGCAGGTTTCTTGGATTAAACAAGAATTCGACAAACACAATATTAATATTGATGAAAAATTCAAAAGCTTAACCAGTAAGAATGTTGGTGAGGTCATTTTTTCTCAGGAAGTTAAGCTCAACGGTGCACTTGACAGTAGTATTCAGCTATTTGGTTCTATTTATTTTTCAGCAATATTGCAAGTTTTAGAATGCGAAGGGAAAAATGGTACACCATGGATCAGCGATCTAAAAAATATCGTCCGTTCTTTTATTGAGCTATTAATCGGCGCAGTTGGTGAGGATTTCCTACATAGAATTAATGATTCAATTTTTGAAAAAAAACCTGATTCAATCGATATATTTGATGATTTCTGCGGCTATTTTAAATTTGATTACAAACGCATTTCGGGGCTGGACTATATCCTCGATGGTCGATCCCAAGACATTTCATCTACAATGAGTGATGGGCAGGCAATAGTAGAGTTTTCACGACGGATACTCGAAGAAATATTCGTCGTTGCTCTGGATTATCAGTCTCTCATCGACTCTTACTATCGTTATCTATTTACACCAAAAACTGATTGGGCAAAATTCTGCAAAATAGCCATTTTTTTAATGACAGTTAGAAGATATATTACACAAAATCAGGATGATGCAAGAAAGAAAATTACCCAAGGTGATGGGTATTATCAAGATATATCGAAGCTCAAAAAAACTGCCAATGTTACTGTCATTGGTACAACCAATTACAACACATTTATCGATGAAGTTACTGGAGACCAGTCCACTTACCTTAATGGGTCGGTTAATGATTTTTATGACCCTTATCGAAACAAAATCATTTCCCAGCAAGATGCAAAAATCTCTGGGCATATTTGCGTTCCATTTTTATTCACACAAAGCGGTATAAAACCACTCACTTCAGTTTCAATGTCGCGACGCTATGTTGAGATTTTTGATCACTTTTCAGGTTGTGACGCAATTGGTGTTATAGGTTTTGGGTTCAATTCCGATGATGGTCATATTAACGGTTTATTCAGGGAGCTTATTGAAGATACTAATAAAAAAGTAGTGATTTTTCATTTCCCTGCTCACGAAATCACCAAATATGATGAAAAACTTCGAATAGTCAATTCTAGCAACCTAATCGTGGAAAATATTTCAAAAGATCGTGAAACAAATGAACAGTCTTGGGTTGATCAACTCATCGATCATGCGAGCTAATTGGCATATTGATTTTAGTTTAAATAAAAAATTGGAATTCAAAATGGATATAGAAGCTCCACCGTCAGGTCAATTCACCCTATTCCAAAGCAACGATGGGAAAACCCACATCGAATGCCGCTTTGAATCAGAAACCCTTTGGCTGTCACAAGCTCTCATCTCCGAGCTTTACCAAAAAGATGTACGAACTATTAACGAACACCTCATCAACATCTTCAACGAGGGTGAGCTTGAACAAAGCTCAACTATCCGGAAATTCCGGATGGTTCGCCAAGAAGGCTCCCGACAAGTCACCCGGGCGATTGACCACTACAATCTTGAAGCCATCCTCGCCGTCGGCTACCGCGTCCGCTCCAAGCAAGGCACCCAATTCCGTCAATGGGCCACGCAAACATTGCAAGAATACTTGGTCAAAGGTTTCGTCATGGACGACGAACGATTAAAAAATCCCCCTGTGGGTGATTCCGCTGTACCCGATTATTTCGATGAAATGCTGGAACGCATTCGCGACATTCGTGCCAGTGAACGTCGAGTGTACCTACGAGTGAAAGATATTTTCACAATAGCCGCCGACTACCAACAAAACAACAAAGACACCACCCGCTTTTTCCAAACCATCCAGAACAAACTTCATTTTGCCAGCACTGGGCTAACGGCTGCTGAGCTGATTGCCCAACGAGTCGATGCCACTCAACCTAATATGGGATTAACCACATTCAAAGGTGATGAAGTCCGTAAAATGGATGTCACCATCGCAAAAAATTATTTAAACGAATCGGAAATCGACGCGCTCAATCGAATCGTTGTGATGTGGCTGGATTATGCCGAAGACCAGGCACAACGCCGAAAACAGGTGTTTTTACAGGATTGGCAAAAAAAGCTGGATCAATTCTTAGCATTTAATGATAGAGAAGTACTACAGGGCAAAGGCCAAATTACTAAGAAAACTGCCGATACCAAAGCCAAACAAACTTATGATGTGTATGCTGCAGAACGTCGCAGCTTGAAAGAAAGCGACGGTGAAAAGGCCGCAATAGAGGCTTTGATTGCAATTGAAAAGAATAAGGACAAATAATTGTGCAACAAGCCACCCCAAAATTTCAGGAAGAGTACAGCGCCAAACTCCCTGCCCTCACCCTGCTATGTAATCTTGGTTGGACATTTTTATCCCCAGAACAAGCTTTGTCTGAACGCAGCCATAAGCAAGATGAAATAGTTTTAAGAAACATATTGCGCCAGCAACTTGAGCAGCGCCGTTTTACCTTTGCTGGGCAACCCCATGCACTCTCTAGCAAAGCCATTGACAACATTATTACTGAAGTTTGCAGCCCTGCTTTAAACGAAGGTTTACAAGCTGCCAATGAAAAATTGTATAACCATCTATTGTATGGCATTTCAGTCACAGAATTTGTTGATGGCAAAAAAGCCAACCCAACCATCGCTTTAATTGACTGGCATAACCCCAGCAACAACAGCTTTTTGTTTACTGAAGAATTTTCAGTCACCCGCTCTGCCGGTGTTGAATCCCGTCGCCCTGATATTATTTGTTTTGTGAATGGCATTCCCTTAGTCGTCATAGAAGCCAAGCGTCCTGATGGCAAAAAAGGCCCAACGGTAGAGGAAGGTATTTCACAAAGTTTGCGAAACCAACGTCATGATGAGATCCCTCGGCTGTTTGCTTATAGCCAATTACTACTGTCTATCAACAGCACCGAAGGTCGTTATGGCACTTGTGGCACACCCGCTAAATTCTGGGCGGCTTGGCGAGAAGAGGATTTCTCTGAAGCGCAAATGTCTGCCCTCAAAAACCAAACGCTTTCCCAAGACACTATCACCAATCTCTTCAATCACCGTAACCCCAAAGATTTAGAGTGGTATCAGAACCTCATTGCAGGCGGTGAATTGGCCGTAACCGGGCAAGATCAACTCTTGATTAGCTTATTAACGCCAACACGCTTATTAGACATGACGCGTTTCTACACATTGTTTGATAAAAAGGCCGGCAAAATCGTCGCACGCTATCAACAGGTATTTGGTATCAAACGCTTGATTGATCAAATCAGCCACAAACGTCCCGATGGCGGTCGAAATGGTGGTGTCATCTGGCATACCACAGGCTCCGGCAAATCTTTCACGATGGTGTTTTTAAGTAAAGCGCTGATTTTACATGACGACTTGAAGCAGTGCCGCATTGTGGTCGTGACGGATAGGGTTGATTTAGAAGCACAACTCAGTAAAACTTTTGCTTCAGGTGGTGAACTGGCGGGGCGAAAAGACCGTGAAGCAGCGATGGCCACTTCTGGCACCCGCTTAGCTGAGCAAATTAGCCAAGGCACAGAGCGGATTATTTTTTCCCTGATCCAGAAATTCAATACCGCCACCAAATTGCCTGAATGCAAAAATGATAGCCCAGATATTATTGTGTTAATTGATGAAGGCCATCGCAGCCAAGGTGGTGAAAATCATATTCGTATGACTCAAGCATTACCCAATGCCGCTTTTATTGCTTTTACAGGTACACCATTACTAAAGGACGATAAAACCACCAATAAATTCGGCCCCATTGTGCATGCTTATACCATGCAACGTGCAGTAGAAGATAAAACCGTCACCCCACTTCTGTACGAAGAACGTTTACCCGATTTGGATGTAAATGAGCGTGCCATCGATAGTTGGTTTGAACGCATCACTTCAGGATTAACCGAAGAACAACAAACCGACCTAAAAAAGAAATTCTCTCGAAAAGGGCAAATCTACAGCGCTGATGATCGAATTAAATTGATCGCACTGGATATTGCCAACCACTTTGATAATAACATTGATGATGGCTTAAAAGGCCAATTAGCTTGTGAAGACAGGTCTTCTGCAATCAAATATAAAAAATACCTCGATGAGGCGGGTCTGTTTGAAAGTGCTCTAATCATGAGTGCCCCCGACACTCGGGAAGGCAACACTGAGGTTGATGAAGCTAAATTGCCAGAAATCACCCAATGGTGGAAAGATAACGTCGGCAACCAAGATGAAAAAACCTACACAAATCACCTCATTGAACGTTTTGACAAAGACGACAGCTTAAAAATACTGATCGTTGTCGATAAGCTGCTCACCGGATTCGATGAGCCGAAAAATACCGTTTTGTATATTGATAAACCGCTAAAGTCGCACAATTTAATCCAGGCCATTGCCCGCGTGAATAGGCTTCACCCGAAAAAACAATTTGGCCTATTGATTGACTATCGAGGTATTTTGGCTGAGCTAGACACGACTATTCAAGACTATCAAGACTTAGCCTCACGCACGCAAAGCGGCTATGACATCAATGATATTGCCGGACTCTACAATGCGATGAGTACGGAATATAAACGTCTACCACAGTTGTACAAAACCCTGTGGGGCATTTTCAGTGGGGTAAAAAACACTCACGATCATGAACAAATGAGACAAGTACTCGTCCCTAAAATGCAAGAACGTGAAGGTGAAATGACCGATATTCACCTGAAAATTCGTGAAGATTTTTATGAAGCACTCACGGCATTCTCAACGTGCTTAAAAGTCGCGTTACAATCGGCCACTTTTTTTCAAGATAAAAGCTTTAGTGATGAGGATAGGCAACATTACAAGGAAACAGTCAAACAGTTTTCTAGCCTGCGTCAGCTCGCAAAACAAGATGCAGGTGAAACGGTCAGCTATGATGAGTACGCCGAACAAGTAAAGAAATTGTTAGACAAACATGTAGTAGGTGTTGAAGTCAGAGAACCCACTGCCGTTTATGAAGTCGGTAAAATGGGTCAACAAAAACCTGAAACCTGGAGTGAAGATAAAACAAGAAACGAAACCGATATTATCAAAACCCGTATCACTAAAACCATTGAACAAGAATTACGCAACGACCCCTATGCCCAAGAGGCTTTTTCTAAGCTACTTCGCAAAGCCATTGAAGAAGCCGAGCTATTATTTGAACATCCATTAAAGGAATACATGCTATTCCATGAATTTGAAGAACAAGTCACTGCCCGAAGCCTTGATGATATTCCGGATGCTTTTCAGGATAATCAACTTGCTCAAGCCTATTTTGGACTGTTCAAAAAAACATTCTCTGATGTATTTGTAAACCAAACTGAAGATTCCCAACAACACTGGATTGACCTGGCTTTTAGTATTGACGGTATTGTGGAAGCTGCTGTTTCAGAACACTCGATCAACCCACAAAACATTGAGGCTGATATTCGAAAAAAACTACTCCCTTTGATGTTTAAGCAATGCAAAACCATTGGCGGCGGTATGGATCAAGCTAAAGCCATTGTTGAATGGGTTATTCAGATTACCCGTGTTGGCCTTAGTGGCAATAGACTGTGAGGGTTTAGGAATGAGTGTAGCTATTGCCAAGCCTAATGAGCTTAATAGATTTTCGTTTCGATATGGTGATGAAAAAATCACGTTTGAACGCACACTACGTACATCTAATATCCAAAAGGTGTTAATCAAAGTCCACCCTGATTGTCGCGTGCTCGCACAAGCACCTTTAGGTGCAAGTGATGACGAAGTCTTGCAGGCGGTTAAAAAACGCAGCCGCTGGATATATCGCCAATTGCGTGAATTTCGATCACATTTAGCTCATATCACCCCTCGCCAATATATCAGTGGGGAATCTCATTATTATCTGGGTAAGCAGTATCAATTAAAAATACTTGAAGCCCCCTGCCACAATCAATACGTTAAGCTGCTGCGCGGCACCATTGAAGTCTCAATTAGGCAGAAAAACCCCAATCGAATAAGATTTTTGCTAAATGAGTGGTACAAACTTAAGGCCAAAATTGTCTTCGAAAGACGTTTAGAGGCCATGTTGAATCAAACGTTGTGGGTTTCAGATAGACCCCCATTGCGTATCCTCACCATGCAAACCCAGTGGGGTAGTTGCTCACCCAATGGAAGGCTCACCCTCAACCCCCATTTAGTTAAAGCTCCCAGAGATTGCATCGATTATGTTATTTTGCATGAGCTTTGCCATATTGCTGAGCACAATCACAGTGAACAATTTTACAAATTATTGAAACAAGTCATGCCGAACTGGGAGACTGTGAAAGAACGATTGGATGGGATGGCGAATATTTTACTAAATGTAAGGTCAACACAGAAATGATAATCACCTACTTAAATTCCGAAGGCGTTCATGAGGCTGAAAAACATGCTATTTCAACGCTCAAAAAAGCATTACCTGATAGCTGGAAAGGATATGCTTCATTAGAACTAGTTGATCGACGACAAGGTTCATCAGAATTAGATTTAGTCATTGTGAACGCTGACCGCCTAATTGTTGTTGAACTAAAAAACTGGAATGGGAGTTTATATGCCAAAGATGGTAATTGGTACATAGGCGGCGACAATCGAGGTAGATCTCCCGTCAAATCTACACTACTCAAAAGCAAGAAATTAGCATCCAAAATATCTGGCAAACTCAAAAGTAAATTAAGCTTCATTCCTTGGGGAGTTATAGTCAAATGTTGTGTACAGAGAAGTTTTGAGGCAGTGACCATCCGCTATCCATTACTCACTTTTTTCAGCTTATCTTCAGTGCCTTGATCTACCTCAACTCCATCTCGAAATTGAACTCCAGTGATGACCTGGCCAAGCTTTTTGAAACCTCTTAGTTTTCGCCATCGTGTTTGTGCGCTTTCAAATAATTTGAACACCATTGCCATAATGGTTGTATACGAATGGCAGTTTTTTGATTTTTTTGTCCGATGCCTGACT
>JABHGC010000200.1 GCA_018672285.1 Methylococcales bacterium | reverse complement strand
GGTGTTTATAGGTCATATTGGCCTCTGTAATGTGTTTGGTAGCTTATTACTTTACACCTGAGTCTTACTTTACTCTATAGGTGTTTTTATTTAGCTACGACCAGAGGTCATGCACTTATCATACGAATTCAGGTCTTGAAAATATATGATGATTTATTCTCGGTTAAAGAAGAGCGGATTTTAGAGTTTTGTGAATTAATCAAAGAAACAAAGTTAGACATTCACTGGTCTGCTTCTATGCGGGTTGCTGATGTTAATATAGACCTTTTGCAAGAAATGAAATCTGCAGGGTGTAATCATATTGGTTATGGTTTCGAAAGTGGTTCAGACATTGTTTTAAAGAGTATGAATAAGCGGATTACTCAAAGGGAAATTCAGCGAGCCATTGATTTAACCGAAAAGGTTAAAATAGGTATTCAAGCCAATTTCATTTATGGAGACCCGGCAGAAACACCTGAAACAGTTAAGGAAACCAATGAATTTTATCGAGAGTCTTGTTTAGATCATATTGTGCATAATGATTTTGTTGCGCCATATCCAGGGAGCCCTATATTCGATCACTGTATGAAGATTGGTGCCATTACAGATAAGCAGCATTACTACGACACGATTCATATTCGCCCTCGATACAATATGACGGCAATGAAGCGAAAAGACTATCAATCTAATATTGAGCCGATCATTCAGTCAACATTGGCAGGCATGAAATATGCCGAAAATGTGCGATTTTTTGATGCGGATAAAAAAGAATTTGATCACCCATACTTTGAAAATAAACATTTACTTGGGGTTGAGGTAGATTGTCCGCATTGCAAAAATCAAGTCGATTATGTTTTTCCGCAAAAAAAGAAGGATATTGAAAACCCTGTAGACCGGTATTCGATGATTGCACCAATACGGTATTATTGTAGTGATTGCCATAAGCGTTTTTTGATATCAAGATTGCCATTGATTGGTATGGAGGAACAGTTTAAGTTGCTCGCAGAGCAAATTGATTTATTGGTGAAGTCTCAAGCTGAAGTGATTGTTGGCCCGATTGTGCAGTTACCTGGTGTCTATTTATTTGATGTGCTAGAGGCTAACGGTTTGAGAATGTCTGAGTTAAATATACACTCGTTTCTGACCCTAGATACAACAATGGGTGGATTGCACTTGCAGAATTTACCGATAGGCACCGTGAATAAAGTGAGAGTAGAACGTTATGCTGGGACGCAACATTTAGCCATACCCACTGTGAAAACAGAGGATTTTGTCCAAACTTTAAATGAATTTGGTGTGCCTAAAGCGCATATACTAAGTTTAGAGACGCCTTCGCTAAAACCAACGGCTGGTGCGGTTGAGTACTGTGTCGCCTTTTAGGAATATTGTTGATGAAATATGAGTTAGCCAGTAGTTCATGGGATGAAAAAGAAATTGCTGCTATGCATGCAGTAATTGATCGTGGATTTTTTACGATGGGCGATGCGGTAAAGCAATTTGAAAGTGATTTTGCTGCAAAGTTCAAGAGCAAATACGCACTGATGACAAGTTCAGGTTCCACTGCGAATTTATTAGGTGTAGCCGCTTTATCTTATCGTGAAAATAATCCATTACAACGTGGGGACGAGGTGATTGTGCCTGCTATTTCATGGGCAACAACCTATTATCCATTGCAACAATATGGCTTGAAGTTAAAATTTGTTGATGTTGATTTACAGACACTGAATATGGATGTCTCTCAGTTAGAAGCAGCTTTAACCCCTAAAACCAAAATGGTGGTGGCGGTCAGTATCTTAGGTAACCCTGCAGAGCTGATCAAAATGCGTGAGTTTTGTGATGCCCATGATTTGATTCTTTTTGAGGATAATTGTGAATCAATGGGGGCAAAATTAGGGGGGCAGTTAGCGGGTACTTTTGGTGATATTGGTACGTTTAGCAGTTTCTTTTCTCATCATATTGCGACCATGGAAGGGGGTATGCTCATTACAGATGATGAGGAAATATACGCCATTGCAAAATCAATGCGGGCGCACGGTTGGTCACGAGACATACAAGGTAGCTCTGTGTTCGAGCAGAAAGACGACGAATTTTTTGAGGGTTACCGCTTTCTTTTTCCAGGTTATAACGCGAGGCCGTTAGAGCTATCAGGTGCTATTGGTGTAGAGCAGTTGACCAAACTTGATGGGCTGGTGCAGCAGAGAAGAGATAATGCGCTTAAATTTGTTGAATTATTTTCGAAAGATGAACGGTTTATCATTCAGCAAGAAAATGGAGAAAGCAGTTGGTTTTCCTTTACCATTATTTTAAACCCTAAGCTTGGTGATGTACGAGAGAAAGTCATGGCTGCCATGAGGGCGGCTGAAATACAGTTTCGATTGGTTACAGGTGGGTGCTTTTTACGTCATGATGTCATTCGGTATTTTGATTATGACGTTGTGGGTAATGTTGATAATGCGAATATCGTCCATGATCGCGGTTTTTTTGTTGGGAATCATCCGTGTGATATTCGCCCACAGATTGATTATTTGTACCAAGTCTTAAGTGATGCGACACCTCACCACTTAGCATCAAATTAAAAAGCAAGATCAAAGGTTAACGATACAGAAAAATATAGTGGTGTTGAGCACGTGTAACCGTTTTATCTATAATAATAAAAAACAAAGAGGGTCCTGAATTCGTATGATAAGTGCATGACCTCTGGTCGTAGCTAAATAAAAACACCTATAGAGTAAAGTAAGACTCAGGTGTAAAGTAATAAGCTACCAAACACATTACAGAGGCCAAT
>JABHGC010000062.1 GCA_018672285.1 Methylococcales bacterium | reverse complement strand
GTGTTCGCGGCAGTTCACAAATTAAATAGCCGGCCAAGAAAATGCTTAGGCTACAAAACACCTTATGAGGCTTTTGAAGAGCTCACTGGCATTAAACAAGAAAATTTAACCGGTCATGCACTTATGACTTGAATTCAGGACTGACGGTATTGGATAAAACTCAGTTTATCGAGCGCACCAAGCGATGCCGTGTAATACCCATCCGGTGTGGTCATCACATAATGGCGCTGATCAACGGCCACCAATGTTGCCAATAAACTGGGCTGTCTATCTAGCCCCAAACCTTGAAACAACGTTTTTACGACGATACTGGTAAAATCAACATTAAACTGTGCATACGCTAGCGCATCCCAAAACCGAACCCGCCCATCTAATGATGCTGTCACAAGCTTAGCATTTTGTACCTGCAAATCCATAATCGCATTATCATGCGCTTTTATTGTATTAACAAGCGCCCCACTGTTTATATCCCACATCAACAACTGGCCTGTTTTTGTGCCACTCACCACTAACCCTAAATCGGCAGACACTTGTGTAGAGGTAATGTCAGACCATGTTGCATCTAAATCAACCAAAGGCTTCAATGTCGCAGTTTGGTATAATCTCATCAATGGCATGAATTTGTTCCAAACACCGGAAACAGATTTCAATCCTGAAATTAAAACGAGCTGACCATCTTCAGAAAAATGAATACGCGGTTTATTCGTGACCAACTCAGCCGTCACTTGATGTGTTAATCCCCCTGAATCAAGATCCCAATGACTGATATTGCCAAAAATATCTACAGTCACCACTTGCATCGTTGCACTGTGCCACTGTAAAGCAATAATCGATCCCTCCATTTTTATTTGGGAAAGCACCGCACCACCCATAGAGTACACGGTTGCCATTTGAGCTGAAACAATGTCATCTAGCACAATAAAGCCACCACCATCATCAGCAATGCGGATGATCTTGTAAGGTTTCAGTAGACTTAATTTTGTCACCTTCTTGCCTTGATGTAGTTCAATATTTTGCCCATTCCCCACGAAAATTCGACTCGAAGGGTTAAACCGCGCCATCAGCCAGTCGTCTTTTGAACTGATGTTCTCAGATAAAACTGACGGCGCAGAGAGGTTCCACTTGATCAGATCAAACTTCCCCATAGCCACAAGCTCAGCGCCCTTTATAGCCAATTGATAGAGTGGAACAGTATGTGCCTTTAACGTATCAATCAGTACATTTAGCTCTGAATCTACCATATTCACCTGATCACCTTCAGCTAAAAACAACACCTCTTCTGCCATCACAATGGCACTGGCCTCCCGGGACAGCTCGGCGCGAGAGACAAGGTTAGGTTTCAGCTCATTGTCCCACCGCCAAATACCTTCAGATGTCGCCAAACAAGTACCTGGGCAAAGCTGATAAACACTTTGACTTGGAATGGTCACCCAATTTTTTTCTGTTAATTGATAGACTTCAATCTGGTTATTGATGCTGGTAGCCACCATCTCACCATCAGCGGATATTTGAAAATCATCAATCCCTAGCCAGTGCTTAGGTAGCTCAACAGGCTTAATACGATAATCCTGCATTGTTGCATCACTACACCAGCCTTCTTTCTTGTTCTCTTTACACGGTATTTTTAATGTGATGGTCAACTCATATAATTGCCCTTGTGCAGACAAAATAAAATGACGATCACCTTCTATAGTACGAATAACCTGCGGTTCAAAATCTAAGGCAATGTCACCCACAACACGGTCATAGCCTAAATTCAGCACCTTTATTTTTTGACTTTTCAGCGCTTCAATCAGGTATAAACCTTGTGTTGAAATGGCATTGACCTTCACCGAATAATCAACCTTACCTACATCATTTTTCTCAATGGCGCTGTTTTTAACTTGACCAAAGCCGTTAACTGCTGCCCCTGAAATCATATAACTCTGTGCGAAACCTGAGTTTGAACCTACAACCAAAAACTCACTATCATGGCTTTCAGCAAAATGCAGCATATCTCCAATACCCGTTAGCGTTTTAATTAATCGGCGGGAAGCTATATCCCAAATAGAAACAACGTCACCCACGGCAACCACTAAATTTCGGCCAGAAGGCGATACCAACAACTGATCAATCTGACTGCCTTTCTCTGGAGAAATAGCCGGTAATACGGCAACATCTAGCCCCGCCATTGGAATATCAGAATAAGACCACGCCCGATAGCGCCTCACCACTTGATGTCCATATAAAGTCTTTCCTTGAAACTCAATGGGCTCTGGGTTGTTTAATTGCCCGGTAAAAGACAGTGATAGTGGCCGACCTGTTTCAACATCAAAGACCAAATGACCTTTCACCTCTCCCGACTCCCGACTGGAAGGTGTAGAGATCGCCTGGAATGCCCACACATTCACCCGTCTATGCCAACGCTCTTCAGAATGAGAAAACTGAAATGTTAACGCGGTTAAACCCAGCACTTTAGACAGCTCAGCACTAGGCTCAACGATACTATTAGGTACTAACGGCAAGTGATAAAAAAAACGCCCCAATACATCTGCAGTGCTATCACCTTTCATATAGCTGTTGATAAAATCAATCTCAGCTTGTTCTAGCATCTCTTCATTTTCAATGATGAGCGGCTTATTTGGCCTAACCGTCACAACATAAGAGTGACCCGATGACGGCGATTTCGTCACTTTACGTCGCCCCTCAACACCTCTTTCCATTTCATTTTGAAAAAAAATGAGCTTAATGACGTCTTCCTCAGCAGAAGACGCTTTCACTTCTGTCACTACGGCCTGTTTCATCTGTTCATGATGACTAATAAAATCTTTCAATGGGTCACCACCGGTCAGCACATACCGACCATCAATGCTGATCTGATTCACAAAGCTCGACAACCCAACACCTTGCTGCGGGGTATATTCTTTCGCCATTAAGCTGGTAGAGACAGCCACCGAACACAACCACACACACCATACAATTTTTAACACACACTTATCCCCACAACCATAGAACAAGATCCACGAAAAGCTGTGGATAACTCAAATTTACCAATATTAATCAAACAATTAAAACACCTGTATTTTTTTTATACAGGGCGATTTATCCACCGAGCTTACGCTCAATAAAGGCGATAAACGCTTGAGTTTTTTTCGCCAAATATCGCCGGTGTGGATAAATCACATACAGCCCTGTTTCAGGTTTTTGATAATCTGTCAGCAACTCAACTAACGCCCCCGATTCTAGTTCTGACTGAACCACAAACCTTGGCAACATGGCCACTCCCCCATCTGCTAACACCACTTTTTTGACCCCTCTTGGCGAGTCAACAGACACAGACGACTTCATATTCAAGGTGGTCACTACCCCATCAGCAGAGACCAGGCGCCACTGCTTCCCGGTGCGAAAATTCTTATCCAGCACACACTCATGCTCAGGCAAACACGCCAACGTATCCGCTAAATTAGCCGTTTTTAAGTACTCAGGGGTGGCACAAATCACAAAAGGAATCGGTTTAACCTGCTTCGCAATCAGGTTTGAGTCTTCTACTGCACCCACCCTAATCACCAGATCAAAACCTTCTTCTAACATATCAATAACACGCGCAGTAAGCTGCAAGTCAACTTGTATACCAGGGAAATCTTGACGGAACTGAGGCACCAAAGGCGCAATAAAGGCTTCACCAAACGTGAGTGGCGCACTCACTCTAAGCAGCCCCCGAACGGATGACTGCTCTCCACTCACCTCATCTTGCAAGGCTGAAAAACCCTCTAAGAGTGGCAGTGCCTGCTCATAATAAGCTCGCCCAGCCTCAGTGAGTGACAGCCTACGAGTTGAACGATTAAATAGCCTTACGCCCAGTGCCTGCTCAACCTCTCCCACATATTTACTGGCCAGTGCTTTGGAGATACCCAAACGCTCACTCGCCGCGGTAAAAGACCCCATTTCAACCACCGCAATGATTGTTTTTAACCCATCTAAAGTATCCATAATGTCAATGTAACATTGACAATCACTTGAGGCTATTGTCTTTTATGAGTGCAATTTGGAAAAAATAGAACTCTCTGGCAGTGCTGACAGAGAGTTCTTCCTGGTCAAAGAGGCTATTTCCCAGGTCTAAACAAAGGGTCATCGAACTTACG
>JABHGC010000064.1 GCA_018672285.1 Methylococcales bacterium | reverse complement strand
TTTATAGGTCATATTGGCCTCTGTAATGTGTTTGGTAGCTTATTACTTTACACCTGAGTCTTACTTTACTCTATAGGTGTTTTTATTTAGCTACGACCAGAGGTCATGCACTTATCATACGAATTCAGGGAATAAAATTTTGGATAATATCCAGAAAATTCTCGCGGCTGAATAATCCTGCAATCAAACGCTGTTGTGGGTTAATGTCACCATCGGCTAGTTCCGTATCGGTAAACGGGTAAGCGTCTTTCCAATCGGCATAATACTGTGCTGATGAGCTAATAGTACCCACCTTGGCGGCATCTCTGGCCGTGGTGACCATGAGTTGGTTATACCAGAATAATTTTTCTGCGCCTTCGTCTTCATGTGGGAAGCGTAAATTGGCGTAACGGCGTAGTTGGTTAATGCCTTCGGCGGAGGGGTTGGTGATATAAGGTGATTTACATTCAATCACGGCAATCGGTAAACCATTCACAAACAGAATAATGTCGGGAATGATGTTTTGGTTCACGCCTTCAATTTTGAACTGGTTGGTACACAGATATTCGTTATTCTCAGGGTGGTCAAAGTCGATGATTTTAACCGTTTGCCCTTTACGGCCTTTGCCTAAATCTTGCTCAACAGATTGGTAGTTGACCAATGTTTGATAGAGTTTATGGTTCGCCTCCGTTTGTGTGGCAACAATGGGGTGGGTAATTTCTCGCATGACCTTGCGGCAGTTTTCATCACTGATCCACGGGTTAATGCGTTTGATGGCCGCGCTTAAACGCTGGGTTAATACAACATCCCGAAAATAACTGCGCTCGTTGCTGGTATCTGGGCTTAGTTCAGCACCAGGGAGGTATGACCAGCCCAACTGTTGTAGTTGTTCAATCGCTGGGGCTTCAACTTTGTTGAATTCATCTTGATTCAATGGTTTAACCTTTGGCTGACGCTGAAGTCGGTTTTATGTTGTGTAATTCAGTTACTAATTCATGGATATTGGTATAGGGCTGCACGCCATCTTCTGCGGTATTTTTTTCTGTGAGACTTGTGGCGCGCTCTGTGGCTTCGGGCAAATAGGCTTTTGTTTTTAAATACAGCCCTTGCTGAGCCTTTTCATAGTCTTTGATATAATTTTTATGCTTTAATTTTTTGACCACATCATGTCGATGGATGGGGGCAAAGCAATCTTCAAAATGTAATAGCAACCACAGCTCAAAACTGGGGATGGAGGCAAATGCTTTAACAGTGATGGGTTCTTTTAAGTCATTTTTCAGTTTTTTCTGCTGATAGGTTTTAACCAATTTTAGGGCATCAAAATAATGTGCATGCTCGTCACGATCAAAAACGGCATACACCTTTTCAAAGCTTTTAGCTCGAATATTTCTGTGTGGGCAGCCTTTCTGAAAAATTTCCATGGCATATTCCACCACTTGATCGGGTGACGTGCCAAAGTCACTGGGCATCATGCAAATATTCGCAGTGGGTAGTTTCAATACTTGACGAATCTCTTCAAAATATTGCGGTTCGGTTTTACTGCCTTCAGACACAATTAAAATGCGATCCGCAGGTAGACGATTTCCTTGTTTACGGGCAAGCTTTTGGGCTTGTCTGTTTCGGGGTGAGTTATCTCGTGCCATTAGGTGTTCACAGTTAAGTGTGAATCCTGAAAAAACGGCACGGCACCATATCGGCCTATTAAATAACCTCGTTCAATGCTTTCTTTTTTTCTTGGGCTAAAATCGGTTAATGGGTAGAGGTGGCTGGCCTGTTCAGCATCTTTTTCTACAAACCACACTTGGTCTCGTCTTAGTAGGTCACTGTGTAATAAAGCGGTATCATGGGTACTGAAGAGAAGTTGAGCACCGTGTTTATTGACTTTAGGGTCATGAAATAACGCAACAATTTTTTTCGCCAGCGTGCTGTGTAAACTGCTATCAAGCTCATCAAAAACCAGACACTTGCCTTCTTTGAGAATGCTCAAAATGGGCCATGCTAAGGCAAACAACCGTTGCGTACCCAATGATTCTTCATGAAGTTCAAACACCGCACTGCCTTGTGCTGATTGATGATGAAACAGTGGTTTCATGATTTCTGCATCTTCAAAGCGAGTTTCGGCTTTTCCTGTTGCAGGTGTTACCTCAAAATGCGCTTGAACCCCTTTTTCGTTTCTCACACTCATGTCATTAATACTAATGTCTGCCGAAGCTAAAAACTGGATCATTTCCTGTTTGCTGCTGTCATTTTCGATCATGCGAATGGAGTAATCATTCACTGGCATACTTTGCAGCCCAAAGACCACGATATTTTGGGTGATCCATAAATAAATGGGGGTTAATTGCTCACTATTTAATTGTGTGGCGATAGAGAGAAACAGCGCATTTTCTCGCGTGGCTTTTTTCCACAGTTGTTTTTGCCCGGTTAAGCCTGGGCCAAACTCAAAGAGGTCTTCTTGTTTGTCTTCATCATAATGGCGATGGAACCAGCTTTGTGGTTTTGCGGTTTTGTAGACCAGCAGCCATTCTTCCACGATTCGGGTAGGCGTCATGGCAAAGCCATATTGATAACGCACGCCTTTCATTAAAAAAGTGATTTCAAATTCTGTGGGTTGTTCTTTGGTGAGTGGGTCAAGGGCAAAGGGTTTAATGTTATACGCTTGATCCACAGGTAATGAGGCAGATTCAACCACCACATCTCTAAGATATTTTAACCCGCCGATTAAGTTACTCTTACCACCTGCATTTGGGCCATAAATTGCCGCACTACAAACCACATGAGGCAGTGATTTAATGACAGTTGCCAATAGGTTGCTGTCTTTCAGAGCTTTATCTTTTGAGGCGGTGAAACTAAAAATGGCCTCATCTTTGAAAGATTTGAAGTTTTTAAGGCGGAATTCCAAAATCATATTGGCTTTATCTCTAATATTTATCTGTTTATTGCAATTTAATTGCGTTTTTCTCACTTATATTAGATGTATATAGCATGTTTCTACTGTAAATGACATGTTAGCCGTCTATTTTTACTCGAACTTTGCCGGTTAGGAGGTCTTGCATTAGGGCTTTTTTAATTCTTTCATTTGATCTTAATTTCGCACCTTTTTTAAAGATCGAAAAATCTAGTTCGGATAAAATTTTGGCAATTGAATCCTGTTCACTTTTAGGTGGTAATACAATAAATGTTTCTGAAATTCTAAATAGTGCTAGTTTTGGCACACCTGCTCCAATACCTTTTTCTTGGAGCAACTGTGATTGTACAAGGTTTGATTGGCACATATATCGAAAATACGTCTTATTGAGATGCGATAAATTTTTAAAAATCAATTTAGCTGCATTTTCTGTTAAAAGTGCTCCATCAAGAGTATTCGGCACCTCTCCAAATAGCCCTAAGTAAATTCCAGCTATAGATACATAAATATCGTTTTTGGAAATGGTATAACGTTTAATTTTTTCCCTATCCTCAGGCCGAACAAATTTTATATTTTCAGTGCTAATTGATCCATCTGAAAAATCGGAAATTCGTATATATGGGTATGGAGTTTTTTCTTCTGAGAATGGTGATCCTTTTGGTAAGCGCTTACCACCTTTTACATCAGCTAAATCACATATTTTAACAACCTTCCACCCCACCGGAATCCTCCCCACCGGCGAATCCTTAAACTCCGTGTGACCAATCCCCTTGGTCAACAATGTCTGCATCATGCCGGTTTTCAAGTCTTTTAACTTGTCGATTTGCGCTTGTGTTTTTTCGATAGAGTTATCTACTGCGGTTAGGATCGTGGCGATTTTTTTTTGTTCTTCTTTAGATTGTGGGTAGAATATAGGAAGCTCGCCAATTTCACCCAACCCAAGGTCCGGGACTCCAATACTTTGTATGCCAAACTTAAGTCTCCATTGAAGATAATCAGAACGCAAAAACCACAGCAAATATTCAGGCGATAGAACTTCATTTACTCTGATTTGGCATAAGCTATGTAATATTGAAAAGTCATAAAAATTTTTAGTGAGTAAATACGACTTACCAAGACCTGCCCCAATTCTCGAAAAAATAATGTCACTTGGTTGTAGATCAGTCTTCTTCTTATTCTTCTTGTGAGCTTCCTCAGATATGTATTTCAATTTTCGCAAATCAAGTCGCATGTCTTCACACAAATTTGTGGGAGATACGATTGGAACCCCCTCATCTTTGCTGATGTACTTCGGTGTTGTGTGATCACGATCAGCTATCTTCATAGTTACCGATAAAAGAGGGTTACAGCACCAATCTTTTGGTAGAAAATCTTGTGGATTTCTCCATTTTTCACTCAATGGAACCAAATCACTCATAACCCAACTCCACCAAATATCCCTGCATCACCTTCTCAGCTTCTACCACCTGTGCATCCAGTTCATGCAATGACACTTTGTACTTATCCCACCAACGTTCCAACTGGGTTATCACTTTGGCATCCACCTCACCTGCCACATCTCGAATGGTTTCTTTGCTTTCAATGCTGGTTTTAAACTGAAAATAATCCCCATCCCGATCAAACACCAGGCTGACATCAAAACCTGCCAGTATCGCTTCTTGGATATACTCTTCTTCGACTTCTCGCACAGGCACACCACCATGTAATAAACCGCGTACATCAAATATTTCTGGTGGTGGTGAGGTGTCGGCATAACGGCGGATATTCAGGTTGTAGTCGTTTTCTTTAATCTCGCTGATTTCTACCACTCGGGAATAACGCTTTATGTTCTGATAATCATTAAAGGTATTGGTGATTTTTTCAATGTCTTGCGGGCGTAATTTGTTTTGGTTTTTACCTTCCTCAAATTCCAGTTCGCTGTTGATGAATAACACTTTGCCTTTGCGCTCATCTGCTTTTTGTTTGTTGATGATGAGTAGGCACGCAGGAATGCCGGTGCCATAAAATAACCCTGAGGGTAATCCGATCACAGCTTCTAATAAATCATCTTCCAGAATGCCTTGGCGAATGGCTTTTTCACTGGAGCCTCTAAACAAAACGCCATGCGGCATCACTACGCCCATCATGCCTTCTGCATTTAAACTGGCGATCATGTGTTGTACAAAGGCTAAATCACCGGCATCTTTGGGGGGTGTGCCATAGGGGAAACGAGCATAGGCATCGTTATCGGCTTCCTCCTTACCCCATTTCTTCAATGAGAAGGGTGGATTGGCGATGACGCGGTCGAAGGTCATCAACTCGCCTTGTTCGGTATGCTGGGGTTCACGCAGGGTATCGCCTTTGCGAATATCGGCATTAAACACGCCGTGCAGGAACATGCTCATTTTACAGATGGCCCAAGTGTTTAGGTTCATCTCTTGGCCGTATAACGACAGGTTGGCGGCATTTTCATTGTGTTTGGCTAAGTAGTTGCGGGTTTGAATTAACATACCGCCGGAACCTGCTGTTGGGTCATAGATGCGTTGACCTGCGTGGGGGTTGAGTAATGACACAAGGGTTTGCACCACTTCACTGGGCGTGTAAAATTCACCGCCTTTTTTTCCAGCACTATCGGCGAACATTTTAATCAGGTATTCATACGCGCTACCCAATAAGTCAGGTCGTTCAAAGTCACTGTTACGCAAACGGTGCTGGCTAAAGTGGGAGAGTAAATCACGCAGCTTTTTATCGGATAGTTTGTTCTTGATGTTGAAATCAATCGACACCAGCACCCCTTCTAAACTGGCGTTGTATTCTTCTATCGCTTCCGTGGCTTTGTTTAATTCGGCACCGATGTCGTGTTTTAAGTCTTTCAGGTGTTCCCAGCGGGCATTTTGGGGAATGAAAAACGTGCTGTCGTATTCGTCTTCATCTTGCGCTAAGGCTTTGGCTTGTTCTTCGGTTTTACCTTTGTTTTGGTAATACTGAATGACTTTCTCTTGTGCTTCATCAAAGGCATCGGATAGGCGCTTTAGAAACATCATGCCAAAGATGTAGTCTTTAAACTCTGAGGCATCCATGTTGCCACGTAGGATGTCGGCGGTTTCCCAGAGGAAAGATTCGAGTTGTTGCAGGGTGATGGTTTCAGGCATGTGTTTTTCGACTTTATGGGGTTGATGTGGTGAGGTATATATTTGCTGCTATTAGATCAGAATCGCTTTTTTATTGATATTCATTTACCTAGCCAGTGTTAGAGAGTGGGTTAAAGGGACAAGCTTAATAGCAAAAGCGTTCAGCGAGCTATTAAGTACGGAGCAACCCTCGTTGCGGAGAGGCGAAAATGTTGGCCCAAGCCAACAGAGCATTGGGCAAGCCCTAGCGCAGGCCATTGCGGTTTCGTTTTTGGCGCGAAGAGCGCAAAAAATTGCCTTGCGTTCAGCATGGCAACCTAAACAAGTATGGCGGCACCCTAGTGACGACAAGCATTATTGGAACCCCAGTGGAAATGATGCGGTTGCTTGTGACCGGCGTCGAGGGCCTGCCCTAGCAGGCGTTTGACTCCCAAGGATGGCGAGAAGCGTACAGCGGAACCCAGAGGGGCAAATATGAAGTGGGTCCACCACTTTGTATGTAGCCGACAGCGTTGGGAGTCAAACGCCAGTGCCGACGCCGGTCTGGGTGAATTTATAAAATGACAAACGTCCAGTGCAGGCAGTTTATAAAGAGGGTGTAACCCTCCAAAGGCCGGAGCGTCCAGCGGAGAACTGCGAGGTGAATCAAGGTATTATGTAGCGTTCAGCGGAGTAATATCTTGAGAGGATGGCTTCCTCCAAGGTTTGGAGCCCTAGCGGAAAGCCTTGGTTCAGAATGCGAATAGCAGTCTGATTGGTTGATTCACTTGGGGCACTGAGATGGAATGCGCCGTTTTCCATCTATTTCTCGAACGTTTCAACTGCTTTTGGCCACTGATTTAGTGGATAAACAGGGAATTTAGCACGGTGTTTATCACCGATGCTCACTCGCTGCCCCGCAATAGGGACTGCATCAATCAGATTAAAAAGCCGCTCTAATCTGGTGGCGAACGTTAAATCAGGGCACACATAATGTATAGACTCATACTCACCTCGTTTGATGGCTTGTAGGTAAATGGCGAATATTGCCTCGTAGCGTTTGCGTGTTTTAACGGTACGTTCTATCTCTATTGCAATCATTTTACCCGTTGGGTCTTTTACAATAGCGTCTGGTCTTTTGGCGATATTTTTTGGTAAAAGGTGTCCTGGTATCCAATTCTGCCATGCCTTTTTTTGTGCATTTAATCTGGCGATTTGAATATCTAGGTGATGCTGAATCATTAAAGGTTTTACTTTGCTGGGTTCAAAGCAAGCCCTTATTTGCATCTGTTCGTCTTCATCCCAAGCGTAAAGCAAGCCTTGGCTGGTAATCCCATAAATTTTTTTGTTTAGATCACTGATATGGTATGCGCAAATGAAACCACTTTTTTCCATATGCCCTAGCGTTTTATAAATACCCGTTTTGGATAAACTTAGAACTGTGGCAAGTATGCTTCCATTGCTCCATGTTTCATCTCGCAGAAATTTTAAAACTGTTTTTATGTTTGTTTCGCGGCGAAGCATTCGCTCGTCATAGGATTTAATCAACATTCACTAGCTCCTCTGCTACTGAGGTGACTGGCTTGGTATTTGAGTGCGGTTTTATCTGGTGAGTCATTTGGGTTTCAGGAAATGCAGTGGGATGTGTGTATTCAGGTTTTTTCTCAACTTGAATGGGTGATGTAAAAACAAAGTTAGCTAGCCCATTGCCGTACATCACCGCACAACTTTTTGGTAGTGATTGCAGCATATTGGTATCAATCAGGCAGCGCTCTGTTTGACTGAGCATTCTTTCAGGGTCTCTTGTTTCTGCGAAGCTTGAACCTGTGACAAATTTTCGCCTTTCATCATCTACTAGAATTTTACCGCTCATTCTAGCGAGCCATTCAGCGGTATCTGGATCGTTAACTTTGTATGCAAACTTAAGAGCGCAGTTCTCGTTGATTGATGAGATGACGGATTCTGGGTCAATATCTTTAGGGCAATCTTTAAGGTCACCCAGGCTTTGATGTGCCAGCATCACATGAGCCCTTTTGTCTCTAATCGCACCAAGTGCTTCAAGCGCGGGCTTGCTGATTAAATATTTAAATTCGTCTAAAAAAATGCAGACATGTCGTGCCGTTTCTCGATCTCTATTTTCACAATGTTGCATAACTGACAAGACGAACATTTTTTGTAATTTGAGTATTTTGGGGTTTCTCAGGGAACCACGAAGGTATATGACTGCGCCTTCCTCGATTGCTTTTTCTAAGTTGATACCTGAAAGGACATTTACAATGTCCATTGAGGCAATTTCGTTTAAATCTTCCTTGAATTTTGGGGACTCTTTAAGGAGTGCTTCTTGTCTTTGTAGGAGCGTGCCGAAAACATTTGGTAGTTTGTCTGGTGATTGAGTGAATTGATTGGCAAAGGCTCTGGCAGAAGCTCGATCATTTAGTCGGTAAAAATCTGCATCACTACCTTTATCTGATTGACCAAAGCCTGCCGCGAATAGTTCCTCTATCTCAAAGGTGGTTTTGTTTAAAAAAGGGTTCCATTGTGGCTCAGTTCCAACAAAATTTAAATTGTAAAATGGTACGTCTGCTCTTTTGGCCGCCTGCCCCATCACATGTGGTAAATATTCATCATTTTTAGGGTCAATCACGATAACAGCTTCATGTTGATTTACGGCTTGAGTTAATAGCACTCCTGCAATGACGCCTTTACCACTTCCTGTTGTGCCAATGATATCTGCGTGAGATGACACCCAGTTTTCTTGAGGCATGTAGACCGGATCACCTTTTGGGTTTAAGCCACAGAATATTTTTTGCTTATGGAAATATTTTTCTGGATTAAAAGGTTTGGTTGCTATCGGAAGTTGGTTTTTGACTGAGCGTATATCTGTTCGAGTATCTCGTGTTTGACCCGTTTTTTTAGTGAATTTTTGTTTTTTATCATCAAACCAACTGATTAAACTTCTTTGCAGCAAAAACCAGAGAGGTGATGAGGTAGTAAAGCCTATAAAATAGGCATATAAATGTTTATTTTCTAGATCAAGGTGCTGGTTTAGATATATATCTGATAGGTCAGGGATTGTGTAATATAGAACCGGTTGAAATATAACTGATACACAAAACCCAATAATAGCAGTTATTACTAGCCATCTGTTGTTTAGAGTAAATGTTGAGATAAGTGATATACCTCCAAGTACGCCCCAGAGTAACCAATACTTCATCCCGACGATTGTCCAATAATAAATGCTCAGTGCTGTTTTGTCTTCTATCCATTGAGATAAATCATGTATGTCCATTCTGTTGTCCAATTTTATTCACAGTTGTGTGTTCTTAAATATATGTATTTTATATAAATACAAATATATAGTGAGGGCTGAAGACTAGCCTACTGCTAGCTTGTCAGGATTGTCCGTTACCTTTTATGCGTAATGAGTTACTTTGTATGCGTGGATTGACATCTTTTATGCGTGAAAAACGTAACCTTTTATTTGTGGATAAGTCAGGTTGTACAAGGGTTATGCACGGATACTAAAATAATTTTATATAACACTATATAATCATTATTTTGGTATATGGGTTGGACTTGGGTAAAGGCAAAGTCCTCTACTTAACTCCATAAACTTAGCGTCAGGATAAAATAAATGAACACGGTATAAAGCTTTCAAGAATTTATGTTTGAAATGCCTCTGTTCTGAATAGGTATTGCCAAATTGTGATGCTAATTGTTGCCAGGTAATTACTGTTGGTCTTTTCAGTCCGAAATTTCGGTATGTTAGCCAGCAATAAATGTCAATTGCTAGTGGATAGTGGCTGCACGCTTGCACAACCCTCATATCGATTGGAATTGCACTTTGGCTAATATCTTCATAAAAGGATTCAGATAATGTGAGCGTGGAACTCCAATTACTTTTTGAATTTGGCTTCCAGATGATTGATGCGTCTTTTGCAAAACTGAGATTTCGAATCGACGTAGTATTTTTTTGTTACAAGTTGTTGTTATAGTTGACGTAAATAGACGTTTCGCTTGTTCCCTTAACGCAGTCAGAGAGCCTGTTTTCCCACCAGAGCCGGCCTTTCCTATGTTTCTGATAAATTCTGTGACAGTTTCACCTAGATATATCTCTCTAGTTTTATGTTTCTTTGCTTCTGTCACAATCCAGATTAAAAGTAATCTCGGATAGGTGCCATATGGAATACCTATTTCTATTGGGGCATGTATTGTGAATCTGGTATGACCGTTGTTACGGCTAAATTCTCCTATATTTAAATTTCTACAAGGTAGTGAGGTACTGACCAAGATTTTTGAGGTGTAGGAAATACAATCTGCTTCTTTTGCTGATGTTTCAAAAATTTGACAAGCCATATCGATAAGAAATTTTTCTGACCGCTTTGTTGTTTTCATATTTATGACCCTTGTGATCTAGATATTATTGGGTCGTTATTTCTTAGAAAGCTGTCAAGCCATTCTTGAAAATCATCCTCTGGAAATAACCGCCTTCGCCCGATTTTGACAGAAGGTGGCATAGGCTCTCCTCGGCTTAATCGGTTTCGTGCAGTTCCCACTTGCATATGCAAGTAAGCACTCACTTCTTCAATTGTTAAATACCGTTTCATATTTTGATCCATAACGTTATTTTCTGGTGTATTGATGAAAATTAATATGTGGAAATGTTATCGAATGTGAGCTAATGTAGCCCTCCGTTAAAATTACATATAAGGAATCATTAAATGGAAATAATTGATGTATAAGGAGTTTAATAGGGGATCAAGAGACAAATTACCTTCTAACACTCTGTGTGTTAGGGCATTTTCAAGGAGTTTGAAACATCAATTACTGGGGTATGTAGGCAGTTCACCAGAATATGATGCTGTGGCTGATGCCTATGAAAATAAAACGATGTGTGCTCTATCTAATGCAACTTGGAGTCGGTGGTGGAACGGTGAATGTATGCCTGATAGTAAGGCAAAGACAGTTATTGAAAGAGAAATACCTGGGTTAGTTAATAATTGGCTAAAATTTGATGTAAATAATAGATTACAACGGGCGCATTCCCAAAAAGTAGGCAAGACATATTGTAAAGTAGCCACCTAAGTCATTAAAATATCGCATATTTTTGTTAGCGCAAAAGACAGGCGATATGAAAGACTTAGATGGCAAAGCAATTGTCTCAAATCTTGA
>JABHGC010000065.1 GCA_018672285.1 Methylococcales bacterium | reverse complement strand
TGGATAAGTTTTGTATGGTCGTTTCTTGTTCATGATCACCTCGATAGTTGATAATATTATCCCTTATCAAAGTGTCCGGTTCCATTAGACCAGAACACAGACCTTTAGCAAAGTTAAAGGAAAACAAGTACAAGTAACTATTGATGCTCCTGATAGTGTAGAAATATTACGCGGGGAGTTAGTAGGCAACTAAGCACTACAGGCTCCAATATCATTATTTATTGGAGCCTTGTACCTGTTGAGCGTTACTTATGCTCTGCTAGTGTTTTTACATTGATCATCCTTTATACCGAATCCAGTACATCCCCAAAAACGTCCAAACTTGCCGTCTCTAATTTTCATTGGGCGGCCGCATTCATCACATATTTTTATGGTGTTTCTGCAAGCAGTATTGTTGCAAATGCTTGCGTTGCGTGTATCGATAGACGGAGCTTTGCATTTACTGCAAACTCTAGCCTTTCCTACGTTGCATCCTAGCCCTGTACTGCAGGAATAAAATTCCCCGAATTTCCCATTAATTAATCTAAGATAGCCATCTTCACAATTTGGGCATTTGAAAATCTTTCGATATTGCTCCTGGAAGGTCTTTGATACGATATTTAGTTCATATTTAGGCGCTAGAAGCTCAGTGATAAAGTCAGAAGGAGCAGTTGGATCGGCGATTATGTAAGATTTGTGTCTAGCTCTAGTTATTCCGACGTAAAGAAGCCGTCTTTCTTCAGAGTGTGGATAAGAGTCTAGGCTCGGAAGTAATGCCTCAATGATTGCTTCATTTCTATTCTCGTTTGGAAAGCCACTTTTCCCTTGAAAAAAACCAATCAAAATACAGTAATCTGCCTCCAAACCTTTAGACCGATGAAAACTCCAGAAATTGATATTCTTGCTTAGGCGTGCATTAGTTAGAGATTGCTTCGCATCTTGCAATAGATAATTATAGCGCGCAATTAATGCAATACTTCCTGATAGATCGTTATCTCGAATTTTTTTTACGACTTCTACGACTCTTTCGTATACTCCTTCTTGGTTACCAACTTTATCATCTAGCAGGAATACTTGCGGCTGATCTACCTTGCTGTGCGTTTCTATATGCTTCTTGAACTGTTCGGGGTTTTCCATAATGAATTGCCCGGCAGTATTAGCGATACTGTTATTGTAGCGGAATGTTTTCTGAAGCTTTGTTTCTGTATATGCCCCAACCATTTCTCCGAAACGAGTCGTTAACTCGAGCTTGCCTCCAGAAAAACGATAAATTGATTGCCAGTCATCACCGACAACAGTTAAGGACGGATCTGGTCCTTTTTCAATAAGCGCACTAATAAATTCCATTCTAGCGGCAGATATATCCTGAAATTCATCGACAAGAATATATTTCCATTTTGGTGTAAAAACCCCCTGTGTTACTACTTGAATAGCCCTGATTATCATGTCATCGAAATCAATCGCATTTTGTTCTTTGAGTTCAGCGATATATCCTTTGTGTAATGCCTCCAGTAGTTCTGAATATTTCTCTGGCCGATGAATTTTTGCTTGTTTAAACCGACTTTGCATCGCATCCTTAGTTAGTCTCTCAACGCGGATAGCCTGAAGTGCTTTCTTCATTAAATCACTCCAATTTGCTATATGTCCTTCCTTGTTAAGCTTTTCGAATATTTCATTTGGTGCCATCAGATCTAACTTTATTCCTTTCGCAGAAAGTTTTTCTTCAAGCCCAGAAAGAAATGTGTTCTCGCACCACTCATAGTGAAATGTTTCAATCAGAACTGTTTCATATTCTTTATGCAGAGCACGTTTACTGTTCATGGATTCAAGGTATTTAATCGCATCAATATCTTGGCGAGTTTTATTATTACGATCCACACCGAAATGCTCGATATAGATGTTGGTCCCTTCTAAATAAAAATCAGGCTTGTAATCGAAGCCAATATCAATACGTCGCTTACTAACATATGGGGCTTCATATTTGTATGGAATTTGATTGATGAAAAGAAAATTGGCTATTTGGAACTCTTGATAACCCTTGACTAGCTCGTTATTCAGAGTCCTAAACTCATTGTCTCGTATATACCTTTCGTAATCGGCTTTAGTTTTGAAATCGAAGGGGTTAACTGGTTGAGTGGATAGTTCGATTAAGTTATAAACACGAGAGGTGTCTGCTCTGATATAGTCTTCAATCCATGTGGTCACCCATTGCTTCAACTTAAAATCATCTTCAGTAAAAACACTTAGGTAAGTTGATATGCCAGATTCTCTTAATAATTTTAGGCCAAGAGCATGAAATGTCGATATTTGCGGTTGCGCCTTAAGGTCGATGTTACTTATTCCCGCTTTATCAGTCAGTCGTTCTTGTAACTCTTTAGCGGCATCTCTATTGTATGCCAGAACCAATATTTCGGATGGGAAGGCTAACTTTCTATCGATTAAATCTAGTGTTTTTGCAACAATAACTGATGTTTTACCTGTGCCTGCCGCAGCCAACACCATATTTCTATCATTTGACCTTAAAACACCTAGGCGCTGTTCATTGGTTAATGGGTTAGATTCGACGCGATTAAAGAACTGCTTTCTTTTTTCTAAAAAGATAGCTTCATGCTCCTTCCTTAAATTGCTTGGATCCACTGGGTGGTAGGAAGCCAATAACTTACCTTTATCTATCATTTCATCGACTATATATTTTTTCCATAACGATTCTTGATTGCTGTAGGTCTCTGAAATTGAAAGGCATAAATTAGTTAACAGATTTATTTTCGAGTCTCTCGGGTACTCTTCAAATACACATTTGGTAAAAATATCAAATGATGAAGTAATATATTGAGTAATATTATCTGCGATAATCAGGTTTAAGCTTTCGAGGAATTCTATTGCTCCATCAGACTTCAAAAATTTAAAACTTCTTTTGTGGTTATTGTCTTTAAGAACCAATCGGCCGCCAAAGATCATGCTCTCATAAGTTGCAAAGCACATACTATTACCAATCGAAAATTTGGAAACATCCCTGCCTTTCTTTAAAGCAACTAGGCTTTTATCTTCAATACTTATGGCATCTATGCCAAAAAGTTTTCCGATGAAATTTGTTTGTAACTTTGATTTTGCATCCATTTTCATTATTTTTTGTTCCAAAAGCTGTCTTTCTCAACCATAAAGCCAAAGTTCAATTTGAAAATAGCTGGATAAGCTCCTAATAAGGATCCTGCCCGTTGTTTATAAAATTGGTATAAGAGTCGGTAAGTAGTTCATCATCTTCGTTGAACCCATTTGGGTCGCTGTACCCACCTGAGTCATCAAGAATAAGAACCGTTAGAGTTTTTCCATACTCCTCTGAGTAGATGCTATATTCCATAACTTCTTCGCCGGGAAACCAAATATCTGGACCATGTCTGACCCCATTTCTAGCTGCAGCTGAATACTGTTCTTCCGCCGCTAACGAAAACTCTGGGACTTCAACGCAATTTTTCTTTGTGGCAAAGTAACGGCCAGAACGAAAAGCGCGGTTGCTCGATTTAGACCAGTGCATAAAACCTTCTTCAGATAAAAGCCCGATGGCGCGTTTCTTTGTGAAATCGAGCCACTTGAGCACTGCGGCAGTTAACGATACACCATAGCGATTAGCACAGTGTTGCATTAAGTCGATACTGAATTTCTGTCCGTCAGCCTGTGTGCGAAAATCACTGTTAGGCATCAGAAGATTGGCGGCAAAGGCATTTGCTTCTGTCTCGATGTCGATACCTTGCAGGTTTTCATCCAGCATGTCTTTTTCGCCACATTGGAATTTGGTTTTATTTAGTGATTGCCGATGAACCATATAGTGACCAAGCTCATGCGCCAAGGTGAAATTGGATCTACCTGGGTGAATGACGTCGGTATTGTAAAATATAGCCCATTCGTTTCTGAATGAATGCTTTACCAGCATACCATCTACCGATGAGCCCATTTTCTCACCCTTAACAGCTGTAATTGGATCTTCGTTAAATGATGGGGTGAGATCCTGTGCGACCATGGCTACATCAACTGGAAAACGGTCAATCCCAGGAGGTAAGGGGACGGTGTCTAGTAGACGGTTTATTCGGATGGCCTCCTTCTGTGGAAACTTTTTATCTGACATTACTTTTTTCCCCAAGAATCAATCATCTCCATTATTTTCTCTTTGTCTCGAGACTCAAGCTTGCCGAACTTGCGAAAAAGAACTTCTTTTTCAAGGTCGTCAGTGATTTCTGTTTGTGTGTCATCAATCAAATAATCAGTTGTAACATCCAGTTCTTTGGCTATGGCTGCTAATTTTTCAGCAGATGGTCGTTTTACCCCTTTATTTTCAATCTCCCAGATATAGCTTTTTCCTGACCCTATTTTCTCCGCAAGCTGTTCTAATGTAAGGCCTTTTTCTTTACGGAGCTCTTTGATTTTGGCCCCTAATACGTTGGCCACGGCAGTGCCTCCTTAGTTAATTATGCAAAAGTTCATTATAGACTTACTAATTTTACTTGAAAAGAATTATAAGCGCCCATATTATACGAGTTCTCTATCTTGAACTTTCTGTATCTGAATGCCGATAGTTTGTCGTTTATCATTTAAAACAGGAATTATGCTTATGCCAATCGTTCGTAACTTTATCCGTCACTCTTCACCTCAAGGTTTGGAAGAGTATTTCACCAGCAAAAATATTACAGTCTTAGGTGTGGATTGGTCTTTGGACCAGACTACCGTCGCAGGCAATGTGATCCAGCTGATTGACCATCTACCACCTGAAGACCAAGCAAGACTGAGGGTTGATGCTGAGCGGATCAACCATATGGCGGATGAGATCGGACAAGCTGCTTTGCTGAGCGTGGCTACTAATGCAGTCCAATTGAGTCTTATGTCCTCTGCACTGGAGCGTAGTCGATGGGTCTACCTTCATGAACCAGACAAATTTCGACATGCAGAGGATATCCGTTATGCCGACCAATATCGGCATGGTCGTAACTGGAGTGGTTATCAGCTATCACCATCGCTTCTGCTGCATACGGATTCGGTATCGTTGGATAACTTTAAAGAGAAAATGAAGTCTTTGTTTGGGCTGGGCGATAAGGTCAAAATCGAACTATTTGATCGAACGCTACCTGACGATGACGGTAATGACGTGGATGTAGTACAGGTGATGATTTATCAAGAAGGCCTTCCAGATGCCTATCTGGAATTTGAAGGTGAAGAAGATATAGTTTCTCGTATTCGACGACCCGTATCGGAGCACGCCATCAGCTATTCACCGGACACGGGCACTATAGAAATAGTGGCCGCAAAGCGGGAGCGTCGTGAGATGATTGCCAAGGCCTTTACAGAAAATTTACTCAAGCAAACGGTCGAGGCCGATAAAATACCTCTGCGGCAGTATTGCCTTGAGCCGCTATTGAAAGGAAAAGCTCTGGATTGGGATACTAGCGACTGTATTGAATCGGTCCAACTGGTGATGATGAAACTCAAGGATTTGGGCGGCGATGGCCGCGTTCAGATTGAGGTGCCTGCAAAAAACGAGACAGATTTTCATGATTACTGCAGGGAGTACTTCAGTGACTTCAACCCAGTAACTTCTAATTCCTTCATGCCAATTCAGGCCACTATCAGTATTCGCTTTCAGCCCGAAGAAGGATCAAATCGCAAGAAAGTCCTTCCGGTAAAAATCTCGTTGCCGAACGGTTGTGATCTGCGTAATCGCACTGAGCGGGAGCGTTTAATCGGTGAGAAATACCTGAAGCGCTGGGGGTTAGTACAGGAAATTAGTCAATGATCCAGTCATCACCGAAGATCAGTAGGAGCGCAGTTACACTTCTGTTTGACTTGCTGAGCACCCCAAGGATGGAACTCTCAGGAGAGCAATTTAATTCGAGACAGGAATATAGTGAACTGGTGTCTGCAAGACTTTTAATACCGGTAAGTTCAACCCCAATGTCTGTATGTATTGATGGTCGAGACAGAGACATTGTACCTGAAGAGACTGGCCCAGGATTTTGCTATTTTTCAGCTGGTGCTGGGTGGGTGAAAGTGCCTACTGAAGCCTTGCAAAGTTATCGGGCAGACACAATACGAGTGCTATCTGTTTTGCGCCAATGGCTAGAAATATCTGATCGATTTCCTTTAGCCACCTTACAGCATGATGCCGTTTGGGATTTGGGTGATACGTGGGTAGGCAAACGAAAATTCGCTGTTCTATTTAGGGTCAGTAGTTGCCGCGCTAGATGAAGATGGTGAAGTGCTTTATCGAGAGGGTTATTACCCTTTTGGTGAGAGATTGATCAAAGAAGAAAATGAGCATAGCCAGTGGTTCACAGGTAAGCGTCATGATGAAGAGCTTGGCTTAAGTTATTTTGGTGCCCGTTGGTATGACCCTGTTGTGGGTAGATTTACTGGGATTGATGCTGTTGAGCCAGTTCCAGATATTATTTCTAGCTTTAATCGGTATGCATATTCGCATAACAACCCTTATAGCTATGTAGACTCAGATGGCAACTTTGCATTCTTAATACCGATTGCTATTTTTCTAGCAAAAGAGATTGCTAGTGAAGTTGTAGAGCAAACTACTGGTGTTTCAATGCCGACCATTAAAAATGGTGTGAAGTATGCGAGTAAGAAACTTGGTAAAACGCTTGGAAAAGGAAAGCCATGCTGTTTTGTTGCGGGTACAGAGGTATTAACCCAGTCAGGTTATACCGCTATTGAGCAAGTTAAATTAGGAGATTTAGTTTGGGCGAAAAACACTCAAACCTTAGAAAGTGATTGGAAGCCAGTAATAAAACTATTTACTGAGCCAAACAGACAAATATTTGAATTAGTTTTTGAAGATACAAGCGGCGATGCTGTAAAAATTGAAGTCTCAGATAACCACCCGTTTAGAGTGGGGAGTGATTGGGTTGAAGTTAAAGACCTTACTGTTGGCCAGCTAGTTGAAACCAAAAAAGCTGGATTGTTGGAACTTAAGTCTTGGAATAAGACTAGTCGTTATGAGTTGACGTATAATTTCACTGTAGATGATTTTCATACATATTATGTGACTCAGTTTGATGTTTTGGTGCATAATTGTGGTGATAAAAAAGTTTTTGATAGAGGTGATAATAATAGAACTCCTGCATCACCTGCCATAGGAGAAAGTCCTTACAGTCCTAAAAATGTGAGCAAAAGACAAACGGAATTAAGGGAGCAGCTTGGGCTAAATAAAGATCCAAATACTAAGATACCTGATCAGTCTCCTGGAAAAAACTTGAAGGGTGGTGTACATACAAGTGATGGTAAAAGTGCGCATGTAACCGGTGAAAGGAATGTTAATTCAAAACAAGAGCACTCTCGAATAGCTAAAGGATCTGGTGGTAGTAGAGGTGGCAGACATTGAATAAATTTAAAAAAGAAATATTATGGCAACTTGCTTCAAATGATGGGTGGAACAAAATAGAGGGTGTGATTTATGACTTAAAAAAGTGTGCTGATGGTAGTGAGTTATGCTTTGCAAATATTGTTATTAAAGGAAAATTCTGGCAGAGGGACCTTGTTGCTTGTGATGAGTCAGAATGTGCTGAGCTACTTCAGGATTTTGAAGTTTCATTATTTCAAATAGCTCTGAAATATGAGCAAATTCGACATTTCATTTTGGAGCTAAAGGATTGGAGTATTGCTCCTAAACCGGTAGATGTTGAGTTATCAGGTATTGGATCACAATCATTGAAATTTAATTTCGATGTGAGTGATAAGTATATTTGTTCAATAGATAAGCCTGTTTGTACTATTGAGTATTCAACTGAACGATTAAATGGTAAATGTGAGTTTATTGTAGATCAATCATGTATAATTAACTTATGCCAGAATTTAGAGGTGTTGAGGTAAGTTGAAATTAAGGACTCTCGATATTCTATTCCTGATATACATTTAACTGTCCTAGTTATTTGTTTGATCTGTTTGCTAAGGTATCTAGGCTAAATCATTCAATGGTTGGGGCGAATTTCCGCTGATTTTGTTAAGCAGCTTTCGCCATTGAAGGGCAGTCTTTGCCGTTATTACTCACAAGAAATTAATAAGGCTATGTGTAATCGCGTCATTTAGCGACCAGTCTCCCCGCCATACCGGTCTGCAATAAAACCCAATTCCGCAAAATAAATGACCATATTTTTCGTTTTTCGAGCGGAAATAATGTGGCCGATTTATATCTTGCTGTATTTAAACGATAAAATATTTTCATAATTGCCGAAAAGTTCGAATTCAGTCTCTTCTCCCTAGGGCGGGTGTTCAACAAACTTGTTTTCGCCATGGTTTTATAACTAACTGTATTTACTGGGAAAACCATTTTCCGACTCAAACGGCCTGCGTCGGCAAATTTTTGAGAGTATTGGCTAAACAGAGAGAAAAGGGGTGTTTTTGGGGTTGAATTACGGCTTTCTAATGCGCAACAAAAAACCGCTAACCCTTGGTGTTACAGGGGTGTAGCGGTTGATTGGTTTTCGCTGAGATATTTTCTAAAAATAATTAGTGGTGGAGGTGGGTGCTCTGGTGGCGAAATTGTCTCTGTTATTTAGTGTTGAAAATCAACGTCTTGAATTTTTACTTTCCAAGCTAGATTTTTAGGTATTATGGTTACTCAAAAACTGTTTTGCTGCTTTTTCCATTGATCAAACTGAGAAGGCCGTAACCCATACCTTGCTAAAACGCCTTCATGAAGCCGGCGTAGCTCATCTATAATTAAAGCCTCAATGCTGTTTCTGTCTGACTCTATAACCTGCTTAGAAAGTAATGCTCTTATCTTGCTCAAGGTGTCTTGATCAGGATCGGTAACAACTGAGTTGACAGTTTGCTTAATGATCTCTCTGTACTGCAATCTGAGTGGATCGGGTTCTGATAAATCCTGCTTGATTGCTAAATATTCCTGTGTTGATCGTTCATAAGCCCAGACATACAAATCTCTTAACAGTTCAACTCGAGTTAATTCATAAACACCAAGAATAGCACAGCTATAGGCCTTATCAGGTACGCCTAGAAAAGTTAATGGGCACAGGTTGGCTTTGATCAAAGGTAGGTTAGCGGAAAGTCTGGAGGTTCGTTTATTGATATCAGCAAAAGGTTGTAAATACGGCAAATGAACCATCATAAAAAAAGATTGCTCAAATGGGTCGTTGATTTGATTTACCTTATCCAATAGTAAATCCAACATTTCATTGATTTGAGATGGCACAGAAAGCGGGCGAAACACGCTTTTACCTATCTCGACTAAATGCTGTCTGATGCGTCCTTCATCCGCGGGATTAGCTAATAAATTTTCTGATAACGCACTGTGCAAATTCATAATTGAAAAGCGATTGAAAGCAACAGAATCAGCATTGTCGACCAACAGTTCAATGGCGGTTTTATGATTCAGTATCATTTGTGTTTCAATAGCTGCTTTTCCTGCGGCCGCTTTACCATTTTCAATTAATTCACGGGTATCCAATAAGGAATAGGTGTTGCCTTCCAGGTGACTGGATGCCCATGATAAATCTATCAATAATCGATTGATTATGGCTCTGCCATAGGTGCCTGCAGGCATTTTTGTTTGCGGGGTTCCGCCCATTTTTCTCAATTGTCTGCGTAATGTTTCTGGTAGATACCAGGTTTTGTTTGGCTGATAGCTTTCAAGAAAATCTTGTTGGTAGCCAACTGGCTTCCTAGCTTCCACCGGTTGTGCAATATAGGCCAAAATATCTTTACTATCAGCAGAAAGCGGGATATTGAAATTGTTATCACTTGTCAGGCCGCTGGATGGCGCTTTACCAAAAAAGTAGCGTCTCGCTGGCCCTTTGCCGGTTGCGTGAATTTTTTCGTTTTCAATCCACTGTTTGATCCAGCGCTGTGCTGTTCGGCGTGGAATCTCAGGATGTTGTTCAAGCAGTGCAGCCAGCGAGATTCCGTTGGTTGAATTTTGCATGGTTTGAAAAAGTGTTGTTTGACTGGGCATTGAGTGGCGCAATGGTTGATTTGTTGTGGCACAATTGTGGCGTAATTTATACAATTGCGCCACATTTTTTGGCGTTATCTTTTTATTGCGCCATTTTCCGTGATCAATAGACAGGGTAAAGATTTTACCACTTATTCAGGGTCAACAAGCTCATTCAAAAAAACATTGACCATTTAGGGAAGATTTAACCGTTTATTTTGGCATGCAGCAGTTTGAGGGAAGAGGTTCTTCAAAGCTTTTGTCTGAGCACTTAAGGCGAGATGTGAAAGCTTTTTTTGGTAGTTTGAAAAGTGCGCAAACACTGGGTAGAGATTTATTATTTTCGGCAGGGGACACTGATAAAATTTCTTTGGCAGTGAATTTGTGTGCGAGTGAAAGTTTGGGGTTTCTTGATGAGGATGAGGCTTTTCATGTGCATGGCTCATTAGTCTCTAGCTTGCCTAATGTTCTACGTATTTATATCGGTTGTGCTGCACAATTGTATGGTGATATTGAGGAGGCTGATCTTATTAAGGTGCATACGCTCACTGGTAAGCTTACCTTAACAAAGTATGACGATTTTGAAGGCTCACCCTTGCCTAAAATGTTGGAGCGCGTAAAAATACGCTTACGGGACCAAAGGATGCAGTTGTTTAACTACGGTGAGCAGTATGCCTCTCCATATTTGTATTTTAAATCTCGTTATATTCACTCTGATTTCAATCATTATACTGAGCAGAAAGCATTTGATGACTCTATTGTAAAAAATGGTCTGTTTGATTTTGAAGGGTATGGCCCTTCAGTGGGTGAGTTCGACGCCGCGTTAAAGGGAGCCCGTATGAAAGTTGAAGGGTTTAAATTAATGCCTTCAGATGAGTTGCCAGAGCTTGAGGAAGCCTGTGGTGAATACTTCACTTTTAAAGACTTTATTGTATGTGGTGAAACTCAAGAAAAAACAGGGTTAGCCAATGTGCCCAAACAACCACAAACGTATAATGCCATGAGTCAATTGGCGAAGAATGTGATTGACCCTGTCATGGATTACTTTGGTGGCATTGATTTAACCTATGGTTTTTGTTCGCGGTTATTGGCCAAGGAAATTTCAGGTAAGATTGACCCTAGTCGAGATCAACACGCTGGTTATGAGCTCAACACGAAGAAAAACGTCATTTGTAAGCGCCTAGGGGCTGCCGTTGATTTTAGTATTGCCGATGAGAGTATGCTTGAGGTTGCTCAGTGGATCGTTCAGAATACGCCGTTTGATCGCTTATATTTCTATGGTGATGATAAGCCTTTGCATGTCAGTATTGGTCCTGAGAATAAAGGGGAGATAGTATCAATGTTACCTGGGCCTAGTGGTCGATTGATACCAAAAGTGATTAAGCAGACTGATTTTATTAGTGGGCCATAATTGTTGTAAAGTATGCACTTGCTCGAAATGCTGAGAGATTAGAGCTTATTGTCGTTCACAGTTAATCTCATAGCTACCCCTGATTCACTCAAGCCAGTCACTCCATGACTCGAATATCTCAGCGCAACCTTGTCGCCATTCTGATATTCATCAGTTAATACACCATACCGCCCGGTAGTAGCGAAATATATCAAGCTACCTCCAGTATGTTCGGCTACTTCTGATTGATAAATTCCTCGTTCAATACCTGAGATAATGTCACTTTCATATTTAGTAAACGAAATCCACTCATCATCAATTAGCACGATTTTATCTTTTGTCTTGAGGCCGACATCAATGTCACCTTTAATCTCAATTTCTAAAGCTGATTCATTGATGTCGGTTGATAATAAAGCTATTGGTGTAAACAATACGTTCTCGTCGGCTGTTTCAAAAGGTTCATTCCCAAGCTGTGTTTCAACTTGATATTGCAATGATCCTTTATTTGGCCTAGCAGCCAATGTCATCAAATAAACTGCATTAGGATTATCAAACCCAATATGTTGCTCTAAAATTTCTTTAGGTACCTGTATTACCCGTTGATGAATAATCGGTAGAGGTGGCTCAATCGGGCTTTGCCAGCCGGAAGGTTGCGGCTGAGAATAAACAGTGTCTGGCAAACTGAAAACATCTTGCACAGCACTTAGAGTAATCTCACCATTGAGTAAATCACCATAACCAACTTTGGCTATTCTAAGTCTCATACCTTGAATACCTAAATCAGGCCAATCCCACAATACAATATGACCAGGTAATATAGAGTTAGCGATACGGTTTGTTGTTAAATTAACTTTTGCTAGTGGTAAACTCAACGCCCTGAGATCTCGCAAGGCCAATTTTGCAGCAAGTTCTTTATTACTACAACCAGGGTATTGAACTTGTTGGCTTACTATTTTTTGTTGCTGATGAAAGTTGGCTAAATCTTGCATTGCGGCTGTACTAGGTTGAAAACCTTTTTCACGGTCGTTAAAATTGACCCTAACTTCATTGGTGGTCTCATCCCAACTAGCACGTTGAAAGCTTTCAAGCCGAATCACATTAGATGGATTTAGCTGTATGGTGTTGTCACTTTCTTGGTTGTCACGGATCAGTTGAAGTGTGTATTGACCGGTTGTTAAGCCTACAAATAGCTCTGCATCGATGTGCCGAAGTATTTCATCAATCACTGACTCAATAGTACTGACCTGGTCCCATGTCATTGAAAGTCCAAATTGCTCCTTTTTCAATACACCTGCGGCTGTTCTAAATGCACTAATGTCTATTTGAGATTCTGGTAAACCTAAACCCCAGTCTTGGTTGGTCAGTATCTCGAAAATCATTTCAGCAGGGTTGGCATCGCCGTTTAATCCACCGCTAAAATATGAGCTCAACAACTGTGGCACACGTTTGACTACAAAGTGCATTGGTCTGATGTTAGGTGCTGTTCCTATATAGCCGGATTGGTTTTGACTTGGCCCTTGCCAGACTAAATATGCCAAGCCTCTGTGCGCTGGTAGTAGGGGAATCTGTGATTCAAGGTAGGGATCAATGAGCTGGGTGTTGGTGCCTGGGTATATTTGAACGGTTGCCGCAACACCGCCGCCTTTATCGTCACCGCCGAATAATGAGGGTTGGTTGGTTTCAATAGCGCCCGATTGTTGCTCACCTTCCCACGCAATTTTATCTTCAAAGCGGATTTCTAGTAGTGAATCAATGGGCCCATGGCAAAGAGCCAACTGCATACCAATGTGATAGCGGTAACCTGAGATATATTTTTTCTTCTTTGTGCCGAACAATTTTTTGATCTTTTGGGTCTTGATAATAGGGAAGGGCTGATAGTCGCCATACCAGAGTAAATTGGCACCCTTGATTAATTGAGTGCCCCAAACAACAGGCACAACACGGCCTTCTGTAGCGGTTGGAAATTGCACATTATCAAAACCGGCAGACTGTGCATTTTGAGGGCCTTTAGGTTTTGGGCGCAATAGCTCGCCTATCACCATTGAGGCGACAAAGAAAAAGACGTTAAGCCACATAGTTTTGTTCTGCTTGATTGTTTTT
>JABHGC010000066.1 GCA_018672285.1 Methylococcales bacterium | reverse complement strand
GAAAAAAGTGAGTAATGGATAGCGGATGGTCACTGCCTCAAAACTTCTCTGTACACAACATTTGACTATAACTCGGCTAAAGGTTTGCAGCATTGCAGCATTGCAGCATTGTAGCAGTTGCAAGAGGATTGTCTATAATATCGGATTTAGGTAATATAAATATTCTCTGAATATCAAATGTTTATCATGGGTATGCGGGTTTTTTTCATTCAGCTATTATTAATCAAACTGGCGTAATTTTGTCTGCACAAATGTGGGCGTTTTTTTAGGTTGTTAAATGCAAGTTATTGATCGGTACATCACCAAGGAATTATTTCGCACTGTATCTGCTGTGGCGATGGTATTAATTCTAATTATTGTTAGCAACCGTTTGGTCTATTACCTGACGAAAGCGGCTGAAGGTAGTATCTCTGGTGATATTATATTCATTCTGCTGGGCTTGAAAGGCATCAGTTTAAGTATTGTTTTATTACCTCCCGCATACTTTTTTGCCATCTTAATTACCTTGGGCAGAATGTATCGTGATAATGAGATGGTTGTGCTTAATGCCTGTGGTATTGGTACTTTGCGTCTATATAAGTCACTTTTGTATTTTACGCTTCCCTTTGCTGTTTTTGTTGGTGTGTTGAGTTTGTATGTCGCACCCTGGACGGTTGAACAGGCTAAGCTTGTCAAAAAGCGGAGCGAGCAAAGCCAAGAGATTAGAGGTTTTGTTGCCGGCCGTTTTAACGAATTTAAGCGTGGTGATGTCATCTTTTATGTGGAAAAGATGAGTGATGATCAAAAACAAATGCACAACATTTTTATTCAAAATAAGCAGCACGATAACCTAGGGATTATTAGTTCAAAGCAGGGTTATCAATATGTTGATGAAGAAACAGGAGACCGTTTCTTAGTGCTTGTTGATGGCAACCGTTATGTTGGTAAGCCAGGTGAGGCAGGGTACCAGATTATTAAATTCGATAAATACGCGATTCGGGTGCAAGAGAAAAAGCGAGAGGGTCCTGAGAAAGTGAAGTTAGGTGCGCTTTCAACGTTGGACTTGTTGAGGCAAAATACCAGTGCGGCAGCGGCTGAATTCCAGTGGCGCTTATCCGCTCCATTTTCCATTATTGCGTTGGCTTTTTTGGCGGTACCTTTAAGTCGAGTGGATCCTCGGGAGGGTCGTTATGGTCGATTATTTGTGGCGATCTTGGTGTACGTCATCTACTCAAACTTAAGTGGGGTGGCAAAATCTCTCGTTGAAACAGGGGAGGTGCCTTATTGGATTGGTATTTGGTGGGTGCATCTCTTGGTGTTTGCTGCCGCAATGATGGTGATGTCGCGTAATTTAGGGTTGTATTGGTTGCTCTTAGTCGCACAGCGCAAGGCGAAAGTGTAATGGGAATCATCGATGGGCATATTCGCCGTACAGTCTTAATGGGCACCTTTATCGTCATGCTGGTGTTGTTATCTCTGGTGACATTTATCGCATTTGTTGAGGAGTTAGGTGATCGTAATGAGTATTATACTTTTTTGCAGATCTCACATTATATCTCGTTAACCGTACCCAGGCGTATTCATGAGTTAATACCAACAGCAACCTTGTTGGGTAGTTTGATTGGTTTGGGGGCGCTTGCCAATCAGCAAGAATTTATTGCGATGCAAGCGGCGGGGGTTGCTCGGTCTAGAATTATTATTTCAGTTTTGAAAGCCGGTGGCATCATAGTGATTGCATCCATTCTCTTGGGTGAGTGGATCGCGCCAAAATTGGAGACGGAAGCTCAAGCGCTTAAGGCAAGAGCGAAAACCAACAAAGTCGCACTGGGTACGGAATATGGGTTTTGGGCAAGAGATGGTTTGACCTTTATTAACATACGTAACGTGTTAACCGGCGCGAAGCTGAAAGATATTTATATTTATGAGGTGAACGAAAGCCACCAGTTGCGTGTGTCTACTCATGCAGAAACGGCGTACTTTGAAGATGGCTCTTGGGTTTTAGAAGGGATAGAGCAAAGCTACATTAAACCGAATGGTGTACGCGCATTAAAGTTAGAAAAAGCGCAATGGGAGTCGCTGCTCGACCCTGAGTTGATGAGCTTTGTCGTTGTGGAGCCAGAGAGTTTGTCGGTGAGTGGTTTGTATGGTTATGCCAATTACTTAGACTCTAATGGCCAGGATTCTCACCGATATCGGGTGGCTATGTGGTCGAAAATAACAACGCCACTGGATATTACATTAATGCTGATGTTAGCGGTGCCTTTTGTATTGGGGTCTATGCGAAATGTCTCTATTGGAAATCGTATCTTAATCGGTACCTTGATTGGTATCTCTTATTACATCACAGATAAGGCATTTGATAAGATCGGGACGTTGTACACGCTAACGCCCTTAGTTGTGTTTGTGCCGCTGATTCTGTATGCCGGTTTGTATTACTTCTTTATGAGGCGCTTGTTGTAAGCGATTACTCGTTATCTATATACATTCTAACCAGCTGGGTTTCGGAAAAAATGTCATGCCAGCTCCGCATTTGAGCATCAAATAAAATCCAGATGTTACCGATGCCTAAAAAAGCACTGCAAAAACGTAACAGTGCCTGCCAAATGGTGATGGGTTTGCCTGTGCGGGACAGCAGTTTTATTTTCCATGCGAGCATGCCAATTGTCTGGCCACGGCGCACCCAAGAGTCTGCCAGATAGCCAAAAGTAATGAGGAATAAAACGCTTTGCTGCAAAGAGTAGAGTTGGCTGCCAGAAATAACGGCTTCACCCTCATTGAGGGCGACAAACCCCAAAATAATTACCATGTAAATGGCAATTAAAATAAAGGTGTCGTAACAAATAGCGCCGAAGATTCTCGGTAGGGTAGCAGGCCCACCTTCAATGGGTTTTGATAAGGACATTTGTAACTCTTAATAGGGTGAAATAGCCGCTATCTTAGCATGAATCACATATTGGTGAAGGGATCAAAAAGATCAATGCTCGTGCAAATAATTTTTATCACGATTGCCCCTGCGAAAACTGAGTTCCTATGCTATATAAAGTACTGAGAGTATATTTTATTTTCCTCGTTTTTTGAGGTGTATTTGAGGTAGGAAAGTTATGGCAGAAGTTGCATTAAAAGATTTGGAGTTCTTGTCGGATGGCCATTTAGCGAACTTGGCTGACTGGACAGAAGATGTTGCTAAAGAAATCGCTAGTCGTGAAGGTTTAACGCTGATTGAGGATCACTGGAAAGTGGTTAATTTACTGCGTGATTTTTATCGTGACTTTCATATTTCACCTGTGCAGAAATTATTGCTAAAAACCGCTAAAAAATCACTGGGTGATCAATTTGACGCAGATTACATGAATTTATTATTCCCTGATGGTGTTGGTCATCAAGGCTCTAAAGTAGCCGGTGTGCCAGAGCCCCATTTGGATGCAGAATTAGAGAATAAAACCTATACAGCAAAAGCGTCTTTTGACTCGACTTCGAAGCGTTTTGTTGGTGAATTTGAATACAATGGTGCAAAACTTAAAGTGACCGAAAAAGGGAACTTAGTTGATCCGAGTATTTGGGATAAAGATCTTGCCAATTTCTTGGCTGATCACGAAGGTATTAAATTAACGGATGATCATTGGGAAGTGATCAATTTCATGCGTAAATTTTACTTTGAGTATGGTGTGACCCCAATGGTCTTTATGTTAATGAAGCACCTTAAAGATGATTTGGGTGAAGAAAAAGCCAGTAAAGAACATTTGTACACGTTGTTCCCAGAGGGGCCTTCAAGACAGGGGTCTAGAATTGCGGGTCTGGGCGAGCCTCAGGGTTGTATCGATCCATAGGTTATTTGCCGTATTCGTTAAAAAAGCCTGGTTAATACCAGGCTTTTTTGTTTTTAAAAAGGGGGACTCACGGTATGATAAATTCAAATGACCATTGAAAACTAAACGATGTTCAATTAAAATAAAATCCAACATAGAACTAAAGAGATAAATCGCATGAGTATTTTAAAACCGATTGTCCGTACTGCGTTACGCTGGCTTTACCGTGTTGACATTAAAGGTAAGGAATATTTCGATCAGGCGGGTGATAAAGTATTGATTGTTGCCAATCATACCTCGTTTTTGGATGCATTGTTGCTGGCGGTTTTTTTGCCGGGTAAAGCGACCTTTGCGATCAACACCTATATCGCAAAGCAGTCTTGGTTAAAACCCTTTTTAGGATTTGTGAATGTGTATGCGATAGACCCTACCAACCCCTTATCAACCAAAGGTTTAATTCGATTTCTACAAAACAATGAAAAAGCGGTGATCTTCCCTGAAGGGCGGATCACGGTCACCGGGTCGCTGATGAAAATTTACCAAGGCCCAGGTATGGTTGCGGATAAGTCTGGCGCCAAGGTATTACCTGTTCGGATTGATGGCGCGCAATACACGCCTTTTTCTCGTTTAAAAAACATGGTGCGTCTACGTTGGTTCCCTAAAATCACAGTGACTTTTTTGCCCTCTGTTGAAATGGGTCTGGATGAGGGGATTAAAGGTCGTGCGAGGCGCCAGGTTGCGGGTGATCGCATGACCGAGATCATGACCAACATGATGTTTGAAACGACCACCTATCAACAAACATTGTTCGATGGCTTGCTACATGCCCGTGAAATTCACGGAAATAAGCATGTGATTGTTGAAGATATTGAACGTCAGCCCATGACTTATGGCGAGGTGTTATTAAAAACATCTGTTTTGGCTCGGGTGTTTTCACGGCAAACCGCGCCTAAAGAAACCGTTGGAGTGCTGTTGCCAAGCATGGTCGGAACCTCGATTGTCTTTTTCGCTTTGCAAGCGGCCGGTAAAACCACAGCGATGTTGAACTTTACGGTAGGTGCCGATGGCTTGCGTAAGGCGTGTGAAACTGCAAAGTTAAAAACGGTCTATACCTCACACCGGTTTGTTGATAATGCAGGGCTTAATGAGGTCGTTGACGAATTAGCGCAAACGCTAAATGTGATCTATTTAGAAGATGTTAAGCCGATGGTTGGTTTAATGGATAAACTCTATGGCCTCTTCAGTAAATGGTTTCCGCACACCGCTTACAAAATGTTGGGTAATAAAGCCCATCATAACGACCCTGCAGTGGTGCTATTTACGTCAGGTTCAGAAGGTACGCCCAAAGGGGTGGTCTTATCACACGCCAATTTATTGTCTAACCGAGTGCAGTTAAGCGCAAAAATAGACTTTAACCAGCAAGATGTGGTGTTAAATGTGCTGCCATTATTTCACTCGTTTGGCTTAACAGCAGGAACATTATTGCCGATGTTTTCTGGGGTGAAGGTGTTTTTCTACCCCTCTCCGTTGCATTACAGAATTGTGCCGGAAATTGCCTATGATGTGAATGCGACCATTTTGTTCGGCACCAATACCTTTCTAAAAGGGTATTCAAAATTTGCCCACCCTTATGACTTTTACAGTTTGCGTTATGTTTTTGCCGGGGCAGAAAAACTACAAGATGAGGTGAGAAATACGTGGTCTGAGAAATATGGTATTCGTATCTTTGAAGGCTATGGTGCGACAGAAACATCACCTGTGCTTTCTATTAATACCCCAATGGCCTCTAAAAAAGGCAGTGTTGGCCAATTATTGCCTAAGCTTGAGAGCCAGTTGCAGCCTGTCCCTGGTATCGATGATGGTGGGCGCTTATTTGTGAAAGGCCCAAATGTCATGTTGGGTTATCTTAAACATGATAACCCTGGTGTGATTGAGCCGACAGAATGTGAAGTGGGCAAGGGCTGGTATGACACCGGGGATATTGTCACCATTGACGGTGAAGGGTATGTCTCGATACAAGGCCGAGCCAAGCGGTTTGCGAAAATTGGTGGCGAAATGGTATCACTCACTTACGTTGAAACATTGGCCTCTGCTTTTTGGCCAACCGAACCGAGTGCCATTGTGGCATTACCTGATGCTAAAAAAGGCGAGCAACTGGTGCTAGTGGTGGAAACGGATAGTGTTGATAAAAAAGCGTTTTTGGCTTATTGCCGAGCGCAAGGCGTGGGTGAGATCAACGTACCTAAAACCTATCTTGCCGAAAAAGTGCCTGTGCTGGGCACGGGTAAAACAGACTACCCTGGTTTGCAACAAATGGTAGAAACCAAAGTACTTGGGTAGCCCCTAATGGCAACAAAAAACGCACCCCGGATTATGTTTGTTCATGGTATTTGGATGGTGGGCTTAGAGATGAGCTACCTCAAGCGCCATGTCGCAAAACAAGGGTATGAGACAACGGGTTTTGTTTATCGCACCATTACAAAATCCATTCCTGTGAATGCAGAAAAATTGTACCAAAGGCTCCAGTCTGATGGGGTGGAAACCATCTTGATAGCGCATAGTTTGGGTGGGTTGTTGGTGGCTGAAATGGTCAGGCTACACCCTGATGTTCTGTCTTTGGTAAAGGGCGTAATGTCTTTAGGTTCGCCGCTAAAAGGCAGCCATGTTGCCAAGCATATTGCAGATCGCTGGTGGTTACGCTGGGGGCTAGGTAAAAGTCGGCAGGCATTGGTGCAGGGTACGGCAAGCTGGGAGCATTCAACCCCGTGGTTAAGTTTGGCAGGGACAACGCAAGTGGGTGTTGGTCGATACCTTGGTGCGATTAAAGAGCGGGGTGATGGTGCGGTCGCTGTTCGAGAAACCCAACTAGATGGGGTTGAATTTGCCGGTGAGTTCCCGGTTTCACATACGATGATGTTGTTTTCTAAAGAGGTTTTAGATGTCGTTTTGGGCTTTCTGGGAAAATTCGATAAACCTAAGTGAGGCTGCTACAATCGAGCAAATCAATGGGTTTTGAGAAAGGTTAAAGCAGTATGGCAGGTCATAGTAAGTGGGCGAATATTCAGCATCGCAAAGGTGCTCAAGATGCAAAACGCGGTAAACTTTTCACCAAACTGATTCGAGAAATTGTTGTGGCAGCCAAAGCTGGCGGGCCAGATGCTGACAGTAATCCACGTTTACGCCAAGCCATTGATAAAGGGTTTGCCGGTAACATGACCAAAGATACCATTGCAAAAGCGGTTAAGCGCGGTGCAGGCGGGCAAGATGGTGATGACTATTTTGAAATCCGCTATGAAGGTTATGGCCCGAGTGGTGTTGCCATTATGGTGGACTGTTTAAGTGACAATAAAAATCGAACAGTATCCGATGTGCGCCATGCCTTCACTAAGCGGGGAGGGAATTTAGGAACAGATGGTTCAGTGAGTTACTTGTTTGTTCATACCGGATTGATTCATTTTGCACCTGGGTTAGATGAAGATGATGTCATGGAGTTGGCGCTAGATTCTGGTGCTGAAGATGTGATTGTAGAAGACGATGGTAGTATCGAAGTACAAACGACAGGTGACACCTTTTTGTCTGTGAAAGCCGCTTTGATTGAGGGTGGGTTAGAGCCTGCAAATGCTGAGTTAACTCAAATTGCGACAACGGGCTGCCCATTGGATAAAAATGGTGCAGAAAAGTTATTGCGCCTACAAGATGCTTTAGAAGATTTGGATGATGTGCAAAATGTGTTTACAAATGCCGAAATCTCAGATGAAGTACTTGCAGAATTAAACGCAGAAGCATAGTTTTCTTTTTTATGGTGACTTAAAGTCATGCTTTAGCCGCTTTAGGCTGTACCATAATCAAGTAACATGCCTGTGTCGGTGACATAAAAACAATAATATTAGGTGCCGTGAATGGTGAGAATCCTTGGGGTAGACCCAGGCTCTAGAGTGACAGGGTATGGCATTGTTGATTTTGATGGGCAAAAACCCGTTTATGTAACAAGTGGCTGTATTCGTACAGGGAAAGCAGAATTACCGGGTCGTTTAAAAGTAATCTTTGAAAGTCTGTTAGAAATTATTCAAACCTACCAGCCTGAAGAATTTTCAATTGAAAATGTATTTATGTCTAAAAATGCAGGTTCAGCATTAAAGCTAGGCCAGGCTCGAGGTGCTGCAATTTGTGCCGGGGTTTATCAAGATTTACCCGTTTATGAATACACGCCAAGGCAAATTAAGTTAGCGGTCGTAGGTTATGGTGCTGCTGACAAAACGCAAGTTCAACACATGATGTGCTCAATTTTAGGGATACAAGGTAGTCTGCAAGAAGATGCTGCAGACGCATTAGCAGGGGCTGTTTGTCACGGCCATGCTCGGCGAAATTTAGCGCTGCAATCAAGTAAGTAAGGGATAACAAGCATGATTGGTTTTTTACGCGGTACCGTGGTGAACAAGCAACCACCGTTGTTATTGCTTGATGTGCAAGGGGTTGGCTATGAAGTGAATGCGCCAATGTCGACTTTTTATGTTCTGCCAAGCGTGGGTGAAAATGTTCAAGTGCTTACCCATTTGGCCATTCGAGAAGACGCGCATGTTCTATATGGTTTTGCAGCAGAAACTGAAAGGCAGCTGTTTCGTAGTTTGATTAAAGTAAATGGTGTCGGGGCAAAGCTTGCACTCACTGTTTTATCTGGCATGAGTTACGACGAATTTTCTTTGTGTGTTCATAATAAAGATGCTGCGGCACTGGTACGCTTACCGGGGATTGGTAAAAAAACAGCGGAGCGGTTGCTGATTGAGCTGCAAGATAAAGTGGGTGTGATCACCGATGCAGGTACGGTTGCGGTGGGGGGTGTATCGTCAATGGCGGCAAGCCCTGTACAAGATGCATTGAGTGCGTTAGAGGCGTTAGGTTATAAACCAGTCGATGCCGTTAAAATGGTGAAAAAAGTAGAGACGGACGGGGTGTCGAGTGATGAAATTATTCGCCAAGCCTTACGTGCGATTAGCGGGGGTCGCTGATGATTGAGTCTGATCGAGTCATCACTGCGAGTGAGCAACAACAAGACGAATTAGATGTGATTCGGCCGAAAAAGTTAGCTGATTATGTTGGTCAACCTGCCGTGCGTGAGCAGATGGAAATTTTTATCACGGCTGCAAAAAACCGTGAAGAGGCGTTGGATCACGTGCTGATATTTGGCCCGCCAGGGTTAGGTAAAACCACGCTATCACACATTATCGCCAATGAACTAGGGGTGAGTTTACGGCACACCTCCGGCCCCGTTTTAGAAAAGCCCGGTGACCTAGCGGCTATATTAACCAATTTAGAGCCGCATGATGCCTTGTTTATTGACGAAATACACCGTTTAAGCCCAGTGGTTGAGGAAGTGCTTTACCCCGCATTAGAAGACTTTCAATTAGATATAATGATTGGTGAAGGGCCTGCCGCGCGATCCATTAAGCTCGATTTGCCGCCTTTTACATTGATTGGGGCGACAACAAGGGCGGGTTTGTTAACGTCGCCACTGCGTGACAGGTTTGGCATTGTTCAGCGATTAGAGTTTTATAATGTTGTTGATTTGACTCATATCGTCTCCCGTTCTGCAAAAATTATGAAAGTCGCAATAGAGCCTGCAGGAGCTAAAGAGATTGCAAAGCGATCAAGAGGAACACCTCGCATTGCGAACCGTTTGTTGAGACGAGTAAGAGACTATGCTGAAGTGAAAGCCAATGGTGTCATTACCGATAAAGTGGCAGACGATGCACTGGATTTACTCAAAGTGGATGCCAATGGGTTTGATGTATTTGATAGCAAGCTACTGCTCACCATTATGGAAAAATTCAGTGGAGGGCCAGTGGGCGTTGAGTCTATTGCTGCAGCAATAAGTGAGGATAAAGGCACCGTTGAAGATGTGATTGAACCTTATTTGATTCAGCAGGGCTTTTTATTACGAACACCGCGCGGGCGTATGGCCACGGCGCGAGCGTATCAGCATTATGGTTTAACCATGAGTGATGCGACTCGGGATGCTTTGGGTGCTTAGCGTTTGGTGGTGTCACAGGCAAGGGATGCTGCTGAGCCGGGTAAGTTATTTTTTTCAGCAGCTGGTGTTCATTTTATGGTCGCTATAATTCGAGCTAAAAAAAATTAAGTATCATACTGAATGAGTCGTTCATCCGTTATTCTTGCAAAACTCGAGTAATAAAGTTGTAGGCTAAATAGTCGAGCCTGAAAAAGACATTGCGTAAAATACGTTATAGGCGATTCAGTATAAAACATCAATTTTCAATTTATCCACGCCTAAAATATTCAAATTATTTTTTACTACTAATAAATACTGTATTTCTGACATTTACCCAG
>JABHGC010000068.1 GCA_018672285.1 Methylococcales bacterium | reverse complement strand
TTTCAAATAGTTCCCCGTCACAATATAAATTGCATATTGAGAATTATTCTCATTTACCCTGGATATGGATGCTGTAATTGAAAGTGTTTAGTGATAATTATGCATACGCTTCATAAGTTTAGCGTATTTGCACTAAATTTGGTGGTAATCGGTTTTAAAACTCCATATAAATACAGGGTTAGGCGCAAAAGTGTGGCTGCTATTCGGTTTCATCTTGGCTGGGCGTAAAGGTAAGTCTAAAGCAGGCGCCGATCTCACTTTCTCTGTATTCAAGTTTTGCATAGTTGCACTCGCTCATTTCTTTGGCGAGGTAAAGCCCTAGGCCTGTGCCTGCATTTTCTGTGGTGAAAAATGGCTCAAACAGCTGCTGAATGTTTTCTTGTTGCACGCCTGCGCCATGGTCAGATACATCAATATAAGGTCTTTCATCCGTGGCAGCAATGATGCTGAGTTGAATGTGGCCTTGTGTGTCTCGGCCATAACACAGAGCGTTGTTAGCGAGGCTTGTTAATACTTGGTGAAGTTGGCTTGGGTCAAACTGGATGGCAAGGTCTTCAGGGGTGACGGAGTATGTGAGTTCGTCGATGGTGATGTTTTTTATTTGTACATATTCGGTGACAAATTCGTCTAGCCAAGGTTTGAGTAGAATGCTTTGTGACTTAGACTTGCTGCGTCTAGAAAGCTGTAGCACATTCTCAATAATGCCGTTCACTCTGTTGGTATTGTTCTGGATAATTTCGATCATCCTTGTATCAATTTTATCCAGGTTTTCAGATTCATTAAGTAGTTGATTAGCATGGCTTATAGCGCCGAGTGGATTGCGGATTTCATGGGCAATGCTGGCCGTTAAGCGGCCAAGTGAGGCGAGCTTCATTTGTTGCATTTGCTGCATAATTTCGGCGTTATCTTGAATGATGATGGCGATTCGGTAGGCACCGAGTTTAATAGACGAGATTTGTAACTGGAGCGAGGTGCCGTGTAAATAAAACTGGCTTTGTTTGGGTTGGTTGGGGTTTTTTAACCAGTTTTTTATGTGAGTATTAAGTTCCGGGGAGAGGTGCTTAAGTGGCATGCCTGCGGTGGCTTCAGGGTGTTGTAAAAGATTGGAAGCGGTGTCGTTGATCACCACTGCTCGGTGATTTTTATCCAGCGCAATCACACCGGATTGCATGTTTTGCACAATATAGTCATTGAGTTGTTCAATGGACTCTAGGTCATCACCGCGCTGCTCTGCTAATGCCTCACTCTTTTTGGCACGTTGGGATAGGGTGTGAGTGAGGAAGCCTGTGGCGAATAGTGTGAAGCCAAGTGTGGCTGCATGGGTGTAACTGCTTTGGCTTTGGCTCAGTAAATTGGCATAAAATGTTTCAAAAAATAACCCTAGTGTGGCAACAGCAGGGTGAAATAAGGCCATTTTTCGGCTGGAGAGTAAGCCAATGGACGCGGTGGTGATGACGAGTAGTATACCTAGCCCACTGTGAATGCCGCCATTAGCATGCATTAAGAAAAGTAAAGTGGTGATATCAACAATAGTAAAGCCGTGTGCTTGTAGTTGAAAGCTGGGGTGCTTGAAATGTAGTGGTATGAGGCTTAAAGCGACGAATAAAAAATAGGCATGGCTGGTGATGGCGAAGATAAATCGGTTGTAGGAGCCAAACTCTTTGTCGCCAGCTTCTGCATAAAACATAGCAAGGTATACAATCGCTAAAAATATGCGGTATACAAACAGGACGCGGAGGGGTTTCCAATCATCTCGGTCGTGGTAAAAATGTGCCATGGCTACTCAGGTTTGTCATCTTTATATTGAAAATATTGATCCAGGTGTTCTTTTGAGCAAAATGCATTGTCTTTATAGCGAAAGGTTTCATCTTCAGGGCAATGAACACCACAAAAAGCGCATTTGTGTAATTTGTCTGTTTTGCTAGAGGGGATCTGAGTGGCTGGCTTCTGGCTACGCATCAGGATGCGGACGATGAAGGCTATGGCCCAGACAACAAGTAATATCAGTAAAATTTTCACTGTGTGATCCTAATAAATTCAATTTTTAGGATGATACCACACTCCCTAAAAGCTGGCTGTTTGTAAACGTGCCTTCTAAGCATATTTGAGATGGGCTATATTGTTAAGATGAACCGTTACACATACTTTTAATAAAAAGGAGTCACCATGAATCTCCATGAATACCAAGCAAAACAGTTGTTTGCCGATTATGGTATTGCGATCCCTCAAGGGTTAGTTGCCAGCACTGCCGATGAGGCCAGTGCAAAATCCTCTGAGTTGGGTGGTGACGCCTGGGTGGTTAAAGCACAAGTCCATGCCGGCGGGCGAGGCAAAGCGGGTGGTGTTAAGTTGGTCACCAGTGTAGCGGATGTGGCTACGGCGGCGAGTGGCATGCTAGGTGACGTGTTAATCACCAAGCAAACGGGGGCTGCAGGGCTCCCAATTCATCAGGTTTTGGTTGAGGAAACATCTGATATTGCTCAAGAGCTATATCTAGGGGCGTTAGTGGATCGGGCTGAGCGAAAAATTGTATTTATGGCCTCAGCAGCAGGCGGGATGAACATTGAAGAGGTGGCTGAAAAAACGCCAGAGAAAATCCTCACAACCCATGTTGACCCTGCCGCCGGCTTGCAAGGGTATCAATGTCGGGAGTTGGGTTTTGGCTTAGGCTTTGATGGTGCTCAGATTAAGCAGCTGGGTAAAATCATGATGGCGCTGTATCAAATTTTTATTGAAAAAGATGTGAGTTTGGTTGAGATCAACCCACTCATTGTAAAGGGGGATGGCAGCCTAATGGCACTCGATGCCAAAATTAATGTGGACGACAACGCGCTGTATCGTCACCCTGATTTGCAAGCGATGAGAGACCCTTCTCAGGAAGATGAGAAAGAGCATAAAGCCGCACAATTTGATTTAAACTACATCACTTTAGAGGGCAGCATTGGTTGCATGGTGAATGGTGCTGGCTTAGCAATGGCGACAATGGACTTAGTTCAGTTGCAAGGTGGTACGCCAGCTAACTTTTTAGATGTGGGTGGTGGCGCGACCAAAGAGCGGGTGAGTGAAGCGTTTAAATTGATTTTATCGGATGACAACGTTAAGGCAATATTGGTTAATATTTTTGGTGGAATCGTCCGTTGTGATCTAATTGCAGAGGGTATTATTGCGGCGGTGAAAGAGGTGCAGGTGAGTGTGCCAGTGGTGGTCCGTTTAGAGGGGACTAATGTGGATTTAGGGCGACAATTACTGGCAGACAGTGGTTTGGATATTGTCGCGTCTACCGATTTAACCGAAGCTGCGGCAACTGTCGTTAAGCTGGCAGCGCAATAAGGGAGCCATTATGAGTGTACTAATTAATAAAGAGACTCGAGTCATTGTTCAAGGTTTTACCGGGAAGCAAGGCACCTTTCATGCTGAGCAAGCGATTGCGTATGGTACTCAGTTGGTTGGCGGTGTCACGCCTGGAAAGGGTGGGCAAACGCATTTAGACCGGCCTGTTTATAATACGGTAGCAGATGCGGTAAAAGACGCTAATGCTGATGCCTCTATGATTTATGTGCCAGCAGCTTTTGCAGCAGATGCTATTTTAGAAGCGGCAGATGCGGGGATTAAAGTGATTGTGTGTATTACAGAAGGCATTCCTGTATTGGATATGCTCAAAGTGAAATCGGCTTTGCAAGGGTTTGATGGCTATTTAATTGGGCCAAACTGTCCGGGTGTTATTACCCCTGGTGAGTGTAAAATTGGCATTATGCCTGGCAATATTCACAACCCTGGTAGTGTTGGAATTGTCTCTCGTTCTGGGACATTAACGTATGAAGCGGTATTTCAGACGACCAATGCGGGTTTAGGGCAGAGTACCTGTATTGGCATCGGTGGTGACCCGATTCAGGGAATGAACTTTATTGATTGCTTAACCTTGTTTCAGGATGACGCGCAAACTGAAGGCATTATCATGGTTGGAGAAATTGGTGGTACGGCTGAGGAAGAGGCGGCAGAGTTTATTAAAGCCAATGTGACTAAACCTGTCGTGGCTTATATTGCGGGTGTGACTGCACCTCCTGGTAAACGAATGGGGCATGCGGGTGCCATTGTGAGTGGGGGTAAAGGGACCGCTGATGGGAAATTTGCAGCGTTAGAGGCTGCAGGTGTGACGACGGTTCGTTCTCCAACTGAGATGGGTGAGGCTTTGAAGCGGAAAATGGCTTAATGTTTTCCGGTGGGTTGCTGTGTTGATCTGGCATTGGCACCCGCTTGATCCTCAAGTGACCTCCCCATTTTGGGGGGCTGCGAACTCGCTTCGCTCAAACAGGCGCAGACCCTGTTCCCACAATGAAATCGAGAATTGAGGCGCGTGTGAACAATACCTGGTCAATATCACACCCCACCATTTTCTGTTTGTTGATCAACTGATTTTTAAAATAGAAAAAACTCCATTGGTATAAAAGGTTTTCAGTGTGTAATAAATAACCGATAATGGGTGGTTGCTGTGAGCCCGTGGTTAGTCCTTGTGAAAAACGCTAGAAAACTATACGAATATCCCAAATATTGGGCGGAATGTTATGGCATCGCGCCTTTTCTGCCAACGTCCCGTCAAGAGATGGACGAGCTCGGCTGGGATAGTTGTGACATTGTTATCGTCACAGGGGATGCGTATGTGGATCACCCCAGTTTTGGTATGGCGATTATTGGTCGGCTGCTAGAGGCGCAAGGTTTTCGAGTGGGGATTATTGCCCAGCCAGACTGGAGCTCTCAAAAAGACTTTGAAAAACTGGGTAAGCCTAATCTCTTTTTTGGTGTTGCCGCCGGCAACATGGACTCCATGATTAACCGTTACACTGCGGATAAAAAACCTCGCTCAGATGATGCTTATACACCTGGTGGTCTTTCCGGGAGTCGGCCAGATAGGGCCAGTTTGGTGTATAGCCAAAAATGCAAAGAAGCATTTAAAGAGGTGCCGATTATTCTTGGTGGTATTGAAGCGTCTTTACGCAGGATTGCCCATTACGATTATTGGCAAGATAAAGTCCGTCAATCTATTTTGATTGATTCCGCCGCAGATATGGTGGTGTACGGCAATGCTGAAAGAGCGATTGTGGATATTGCCCATCGTTTGGCAGCCGGTGAGGCGGTTCAAGACATTACCGATGTTCGGGGGACGGCTTTTGTCAGGCGAGACACACCCGAGGGTATGGTGGAGTTTGAGTCTAACCGGATTGATCAGCCTGGTACGGTGGATAAAATTATTAGCCCGTATGTGAATACTCAAGCCAAACCTGAGTGTGGGGCAGCACGAGATAAAGCTCTGCCTGAGAGTAATGAGCAGCCGGTTGAGTTTATTAAGCATAAAAATATGCACAGGGATAATACGGTCATTCGCTTGCCATCATTTAGTGAGGTAAAGAGTGACCCGGTGTTGTATGCCCATACTTGCCGAGTGTTACACCTTGAGACGAACCCCGGTAATGCACGGGCATTAGTGCAAAAGCATGGTATTCGAGATTTATGGTTAAACCAGCCACCTATCCCATTATCGACCGATGAAATGGATTATGTGTTTGCGCTGCCTTTTGCACGAGTGCCTCACCCTTCCTATGGTAAGAAAAAAATCCCAGCCTACGACATGATCCGTTTTTCGGTGAACATTATGCGAGGCTGCTTTGGTGGTTGTACTTTCTGTTCGATTACCGAGCACGAAGGCCGGATTATTCAAAATAGATCGCAAGAATCTATTATTGATGAAATTAAAGACATTAGAGATAAAGTGCCAGGGTTTACCGGTGTTATCTCAGATTTAGGTGGCCCGACGGCCAATATGTATCGATTGGCGTGTAAAAGCCGTGAAATTGAAGCGGCTTGCCGTAAACCGTCTTGTGTCTATCCTGGTATTTGTCAAAATTTGGATACGGATCATTCCTCATTGATTAAGCTTTATAAAGAGGCGAGGGATCTACCAGGTATTAAGAGAATCTTTATCGCATCGGGCTTGAGGTATGATTTAGCGGTTGAGTCCCCTGAGTATGTGAAAGAATTGGTGACGCATCACGTGGGTGGCTATTTGAAAATTGCCCCAGAGCATACCGAGAGTGGGCCACTTTCTAAGATGATGAAACCTGGGATCGAGACGTTTTCTCGCTTTCAAAAGCTGTTTAATAAATTTTCCAAGGAAGCCGGTAAAGAGCAATATCTCATTCCATACTTCATCGCAGCACACCCTGGTACAACCGATGAAGATATGATGAACCTTGCCCTTTGGTTAAAAGAAAATGGCTTTAGAGCTGACCAAGTGCAGGCTTTTTACCCATCGCCAATGGCAACGGCAACGGCGATGTATCACAGTGGTAATAATCCGCTGGCTAAAGTGACCTACAAATCGGATAAAATTAAAGTGGTGAAAAGCGTGAAGCAGCGGCGCTTGCATAAAGCTTTTTTACGTTATCACGATGCCAATAACTGGCCATTGTTAAGAGATGCTTTGGTGTCGATGGGTAGAGGCGATCTTATTGGTAATAGTAAAACGCATTTGATTCCAACCTATCAACCTGCGGGTACAGGTGACTATCAGTCTCCTCGGAAAAAGAACAGTGGCCAGTCAGGTAAAACTGGGCGAGGTAACTTTCAAACACAACATACCGGCCTTCCGCCTCGTGCAAAAAAATCGGCTAAAAAACGTCCAAAACGCAAATAGTCAGAGGCTTAGCGTGACCGGTTTCAGTTCTTAGTTGAAATCTGTAGCAGTAAGCCTGACAATCTCGTCAACTACGACAAAATGAGTGATCCCGTGAAACATATCGTTGCTTTAGCTCAAATGAACCCTATTGTGGGTGATATTCATGCCAATGTTGATAAAGTCATTGCTTTAACGCAGCAAGCACAGAAAAAATTTCAAGCTGAATTGGTGGTGTTCCCTGAGCTAACTCTAACAGGCTACCCGCCAGAAGATTTGTTGTTACGCCAAGATTGTATAGAGCATGTTGCAACCGGTTTGCAAAAAATTGCGGATACTTTAAATGATGGGGTTGTCGTGATTGTAGGGCACCCGCAAAGAGGTGATTTGGCATTATATAACGCTGCATCCGTGCTAACGAAAGGCCAAGTGATTGCCACGTACCAAAAGCAAGCGCTACCCAACTATGGTGTATTTGACGAGCGGCGTTACTTTGAGCCAGGTGAGGAAAGTTGTGTTTTTGATTTTAATGGCTTGCCCATTGGTGTCACCATTTGTGAGGATATTTGGGAAGAAGGTCCTGTATTAAACAGTGTGATGGATGGCGCTCGGTTTATTGTGAATTTAAACGCGTCTCCTTTTCAATATGACAAACCTGAACAACGGTTAGAGATTGTCCAAGGGCGCATTGCACAAGCCGGTGTGCCAGTCGTGTATGTCAACCAAGTGGGTGGCCAAGATGAGCTGTTGTTTGATGGTGGCTCTTTTGTAATAGATGGCAAAGGCCAAAATATTTTATCAATGCCGCCTTTTGTTGAGTGTGTGGATGCGGTGACCGTGAGTTATGATGAGCCGCCTGTTGTGCAAGTGAAGCGGGTTGGCTTTCCTGAGCAGTTATCTAAGCCAGATGCAGATGTGGTTGCTCAGTCGGTGTATAATGCATTGGTACTGGCGACTCGGGATTACGTGCAAAAAAATGGGTTTAAAGGGGCACTACTGGGGTTGTCTGGTGGTATAGATTCTGCGCTGACATTGGCCATTGCAGCGGATGCACTAGGGGCTGACAATGTGTCAACCGTCATGATGCCCACAAAATACACTGCTGATATGAGCTTGCATGATGCAAAAGAAGAAGCGGATATTCTAGGGGTTAAATACGATATTTTACCGATAGAAAAGCCCTTTGAGGATTTTCTTGAGTTATTGGCACCTTCTTTTGAAGGGTTGGCTGTTGATGCGACAGAGGAAAATATTCAGTCTCGTTGCCGAGGGGTTTTGTTAATGGCGTTATCCAACAAAACAGGCAAAATACTGCTAACGACCGGTAATAAAAGTGAAATGGCCGTCGGTTATGCAACCCTTTATGGTGATATGGCAGGTGGTTTTGCCCCGCTGAAAGATGTGTCTAAATTATTGGTCTATCGCTTGTCGAACTATCGTAACCGTGTGTCACCAGTCATTCCACAAAGAGTGATTGACCGGCCACCGTCAGCAGAATTGGCGCCCGATCAAAAAGACACCGACAGCTTGCCTGATTATGATGTCTTAGATGTCATTATCGAGCATTATGTAGAGAAAGATTTTTCCAGAGACGCTATCGTGGCTTTAGGCTATGATGGTGATATTGTTGATGATGTTTTACGCAAAATTGACCGTAACGAATATAAACGGCGACAAGCACCACCTGGTGTGAAGATCACCGCCCGAGCATTCGGGCGAGATCGGCGCTATCCAATAACCTCAGGTTTTGTGAAATATCATTCATAAACCCAGACACTAGGAGTGTATTGATGAAAAAAATAGAGGCTGTCATTAAGCCATTTAAATTAGATGATGTTCGTGAGGCATTATCAGAGTTAGGTATTACTGGAATGACAGCGATTGAAGTCAAAGGTTTTGGTCGTCAGAAAGGACATACTGAATTATATCGTGGTGCAGAATACGTCGTCGATTTTCTACCAAAAGTGAAGTTAGAAATCGTTGTAGCCGAAGATAAAACCGAGGCCTGTATTGAAGCGATTACCAATGCCGCTAAGACTGGTAAAATTGGCGATGGTAAAATCTTTGTCAGTAGCATTGAGCGTGTAGTACGAATTCGTACTGGCGAGCAAGACCACGACGCAATCTAACAATCGTTTGCACCGTGACATAAAAAAAGCGCGTTGACCTAAATCAATGCGCTTTTTTTTGTGTGCAAATAAACAGCTTGACGATTAGTTCTCGTCTAAGCCAAACAACGTTTCAAACGCAGAGCGGTTCAGGTAGTCACGACCACCAACTTCGGATAAGGCTGGGTGAGAAGGGTAGTTTAAGGTCAGTACTCGTTTTGCATCACTGCTTAAATCTTCTAGCCCCATTAAAGCGTAAGACTCCATTAATACGGCAATGCCATCAGCGGCAGCCGGTGTTTTCTCAAAATTTTCAATGACTTGCTTGGCACGGTTGGAAGCGGCGATGTAGGCGTGACGCTTTAAGTAGTAATCGGCAACATTGACTTCATGTTGAGCCAATGTGTTTCTTAAATAAACCATGCGTTGGCGGGTGTCTTTAGCGTACTTGCTATTAGGGTAACGAGCCAAAAGGGTTGAAAAATCTTTAAAAGAATCACGAGCAGAACCCGGGTCACGTTGAGAAGAGTCTGTGGGTACGTATTGCTCAATAAAGCCAATACCGCGGTTAAAGTTAACCAGGCCTTTTAGGTAATAAGCATAATCCACATTTGGGTGACGAGGGTTTTCTTTAATGAACCGGTCACATGCCGCAATTGATGAGTCTGGCTCTTCAAATTTATAATAAGCGTAAGCGACTTCTAATTGTGCTTGTTGAGCGTATCGGCCAAAAGGGTAACGGGCTTGTAACGTTTCAAAGTACTTAATACCGGTTTCAAAGTCACCGCCAGCAACAGCCGCTTTTGCCTCAGAGAAAAATTTGCTAGCCGACCAATCTTTGGTTTCATCATCGTCTTGATCTGGCAGTAAAGAGCAGCCAAACAGGAGTGGCAGCATCAACAGTAAGGCTAAAATGGATCTTTGCATGGTGAGTCCTGGTTATATTGTTTAGTCAGTTTAATCTTTACAGCATAGCATTTAAAGCCAGTCTGTATTTGCACTTCTTCAACACAAGCTGTTGATCAATAGGAACACTTTGCTGTGTGGGAAGGGCAGTCGTAGATTTATCCTGTATATCTCATGCTAGCGTAATCAATATCTTGTGCTAAATAAGCACAACTGCATGCAGGATTCAGGTAGTATACCATCGAATGAAACGTAGGGAAAATATTAGGGTTTAGTAATACTGGATGAGTATGAGTGAGCAAGAAACCATAGATTGGCAAGTCACATTAGATCAGCGCGGTTTACGGTTGGATCAAGCCGTTACCGATTATTTGCAAAAATACTCTAGGAGTAGAGTCAGTGATTGGATTAAAAAAGATTTAGTTACCTTGAATGGAAGGGTGTGCAAAGCAAAGTATAAGTTGCACGGGGACGAACAGGTTAGTATTACCATTCCGGCAACCATTGAAGTCGAGAGTCAGGCTGAACCCATACCATTAGATATTGTATATCAGGATGATGATTTGATTGTGGTGAACAAACCAGCTGGGCTGGTTGTGCATCCGGCGCCGGGTAATTTAATGGGCACCATGCAAAATGCGTTATTGCACCATGACCCTGCACTGAACTTAGTGCCAAGGGCGGGCATCGTGCATCGTTTGGATAAAATGACGACAGGGTTGTTGGTTGTGGCCAGAACCGTTGAGGCTCACTGCGCCTTAGTGGCGCAACTACAGAACCGAGCGTTTTCTCGTGAGTATGAATGTGTGGTGTCTGGTGTCATGACGGGTGGGGGTACCATAGATGCGCCTATTGGTCGGCAGGAAAGTGACCGGAAAAAAATGTGCGTGACAGATAAAAACAGTAAAGAAGCGATTACTCACTTTCGAGTGATTCACCGTTTTAGAGCGCACACACATGTTGCCGTCAAACTGGAAACAGGCCGTACGCATCAGATACGGGTGCACATGGCACATAAACGTTTTCCGATTATTGGCGATAAAACGTATGGCAGAGGCGTTAGGTTGCCTAAGCAAGCGGATGCTGAAACCATTAATTTTTTACAGCAATTTGGGCGGCAAGCCTTGCATGCGAAAACACTGGGTTTAGAGCAGCCAATAACCGGCGAGATGCTAGAGTGGACAGCCCCTTTACCCGATGATTTTGCCAAATTACTTGCGGTGTTAAAGGCCGACTCTGATGAACATTCAGGTTGAGTGGCCACATCATCCCAGGGTTAAAGCGTTATCAACCACGCGGCTTGGTGGTTGTAGCAAAGCGCCGTATTCAAGTTTAAACCTGGGGGATCATGTTCAAGATGATCCTGGCTGCGTTGAGCAGAATCGGCAAGCCTTGGTGAGTCAGGCAAACTTGCCCGTTGAACCTATGTGGTTGCAGCAAACACACAGTCAAATCGTCATCGAATCTGAAGCTTGGCAGCCAAAAATAGAAGCAGATGGCAGTATTGCTCGAGCAGCAGGGGCTGTTTGTTTGGTGATGACGGCAGATTGTTTGCCTATTTTATTGGCAGACCAAAACGGGTCGGTTGTGAGTGCGGTTCATGCTGGGTGGCGTGGTTTGTGTGATGGCATCCTGGAAACGGCCGTGGGTCAAATGGCGATAGATCCTGCACAAATCCATGTTTGGATTGGGCCTGCGATTAGTGGCAGGCAATTTGAGGTGGGCGCTGAGGTAAGGCAAGCATTTTTAGACGCGATTCCGAATATAGTGCAGCCAGTAGAATTCGCTTTTGTTGCAGGAAAAACCGGACATTACATGGCGGATTTGGTGAAAATTGCTACACTTCGGTTAAATGCACTAGGTGTTCATTCCGTGCATGGCGGTCAGTGGTGTACCTATGAAAATGAGGCACAGTTTTTCTCTTACCGGCGTGATGGTGTGACAGGCAGAATGGCCACCTTAATTTGGTTACAAGATTAAAGGACGTGTAGTGGCAAACTGGTATATGTTGACCTTGGTCGGGCAAGACCAACAAGGAATCGTGGCTCAAATCACTCAAACGTTGTTTGAAAATGGATATGACCTCGGTGAAGCCTCAATGATGCGATTAGGTGGCAACTTTACCGTCATGCTCATGATCAGCCACCCTGAGAATAAAAATGGTGATGATGCGATTGCCATAATTAAAGACAAAATGGGGCTTTGTGTACACAGTGTTGAAGTCAGTGGTGGTTTGCACCAGCATGTGGAGCCTAATGTTCGAGTGACCGTTTTAGGCACAGACCGCGCAGGGATCGTTGCGGAAGTGACAGGCGTGTTAGCCGAACAAGGCGTTAACATTGTTGACCTTGAATCTGACGTGGGTGGCACAGCACAGGCACCTATCTACATCATGCATATAGAAGGTGTTGCCACCAATTCAACCGATGATTTGGTGGATAAGCTGGCGCCATTGAATCGAGATGGCATCGAAATTCAAGTGATGGATATTGAAACGTTGGTGGGGTAGGCATGGCTTCTTTAGAAATACTGTCTTATCCCGATGAGCGTTTGCGCCAAAAATCACTTGAAGTGGAACACTTTGATCAAACTTTATGGGACTTTATTGCCGACCTTGAAGACACGCTGGGTGTTGGGCCAGGAGCGGTGGGCATTGCCGCACCTCAAGTAGGCCATTTTCAACGTATCTGTATTGTGGATGTGTCTGGTCGTAAAAAAACTAAAAATCATGGGCATCTGGTATTGATCAACCCTGAAATCACAGAATGGGATGGGTTTAAGCTGGGTCGAGAAGGGTGTTTATCCGTGCCGGACTATACCGGTAATGTGGTTAGGGCAGAAAAAATCACCTTAGAAGCTTTTGATCCTGAAGGTAACGAGCTTAACTTTGAAATGTCCGGTTATGAAGCACGCGCAGTGCAGCATGAGTTAGACCATCTTGACGGTTTATTGTTTTTAGATCGGGTCGTTAGTCGCCGAAATGACATCTTTGATCGTAAAGTATACAAGCCTAAACCAAAAAAATGACCGTTTGTCCTTTAGTTCTGGAGGCTTATGGCCGTGAGTGGCACACTCAACTCATAGCCTAACCCCGTTACTATTGGAGCCAAGCGTATGTTTACCATTCTATTTTTCTCCGTTCTCACTATCTTAATGGTATTGTTTGTTTGGAGTGCTTACAAAGCACACCGAGTAGACTGGGGTCCTTCTTGGTTCTGGATTGTGGATGGTACTATTCGTCTGGTTGCTTCAGGCTACAAGAAAGGGCATTTACAAAAGCCAGATTTACCTTTGCATGGCGGTGGCATTATCTTATCGCACCAACAAACGTGGTTAGACCCATTGCTGCTCATTGCTGCCACTGACCGCCCGATTCGCTTTTTAGTCCCCACAAAAATGTATCAGAAAAAATGGTTGAACAAATTGTTCGTGGCATTTGGTGCGATTGAGGTTAGCTCAAACACGGATGAAGAGGTCATTCGAGCCGTTTTAACCGCAACAAAAGCAGGGGAAGTTGTTGCCTGTTTTCAAGCTGGCTGCTTGGGCTGTGGTGAAACAAATACGTCATTACGAGAAACCATTGTGCGTCTTGTCTCTCACCAAAGTGTCTTATTATTTCCGGTCAAAGTGATGTCTAGTGATGTTGATAAAAAAGTATGGATGCCAGGTGGCGCATCTGTCGCCTGTTCTGCCCCAATGACTTGTCGTAAACAACCCGTTGAGGAGCTGGTTGATCGGGTTAACCAGTTTTTATCCGCACCTGTTGCGACAGCGCTATAAATCGTAATTGAAGTCGTAATCAAGTGCTTCAGTAGGCTGTTGTAAGAAATTCCCCTGGATATAGCTGACACCCAGTGTTAGCAATAATGAGAGTGACTTAGTGCTCTCGACATACGATGCCAAGATGCGAGAGTGATTCTCTGCTGCGTATCTCGTGATTTTTTTCACCAGGATTTGGTGTTCAGGGCTACTCGCAATACCATAGGTCAACGATTTATCTAATTTAATGAACTCAATTGGGCAATTGCTCAAAAGCTCTAAAGAATCTTGATGTACCCCAAAGTGTTCAATTGAAAGACCCACTTGAAGCAAGCGCAATCCGGATGCAAATTTTTTCGTGCGCTCAAAATCATCGAACACAGACTTCTCAGATAGCTCAAAAATAAGTGCCGTTGGATTAATGTTACTCGCTTTTAAGGTCTCTTCAAGCCAAGGGATAAAGGTACTATCCCGCATGGACGGCAGAGAAATTTTGATGAACAGCTGCACGATATCTTGGGTATCAGTAATTTTCTTGATGCTTTTCTGAATGACAAGACGGTCGATCTCGGTCATTTTGTCTTGAGCGGCTAGCGCATCCAAAAATTGAATGGGAGGGAAGATGTCCATGCCTTCTCTGAGCCGCAATAGTGTTTCGTAGCGTGGTAAATCATCCCCTAACAAGCTAATGATTGGGTGAAATACGAGAAAAAATTTATCTTTTTCAAAACCTTGCTTAATCCTTTTGCCCCATAAATCATCAATTTTCTCTAATTTCTCAAGATGGACTAGTGAGCCATGGGACAAAATATCGATGTCTTTATGGATGGCTTGGGTGCTGATTTGTAGCGCATTAGCGATGGCAATCTCGGAGGCCTCTTTCTCCACGGCTGAAAGGCCAACATGTGCGGCGACATTAATCATATGGTGGGCGATTTGGTAGGGCTTATTACGAACAGCCTCTAGCAATAAGCCTGCTAACTGGTGAATACGGTCAAACTCCGTATTGACTAAACCAATGCAAAACTGGCGATCGGTATAGCGGCAAGCAAACTCATTATTGTTGAGTAAACCTTGGACTCTCAATGCGATTTGAGAGTGCAAAGATTCAATTCGGTTAATGCCAATGGCTTGTAGTAAAAATGAGTAGCTTTCTAGGCTAATCATGATGGTGGCATTTAACTTACCTTGAGCGTGATGCACAAAGTCATGAAATTGATGGCTAAAGTACTTAGGCCTGAGTAACCCAGTCGTAGGGTCAATACGTTTATAAAAAATGGCTCTTTGACTCATTGTGCGGTATTGGGCGGCACTTTGTAAAAAGAGGGGGATGACCTCGTCTGGGTTATCTGAATGGAGGATATGAACATAAGGTGCTAATGATTGGTTTTTAGTGTCACCATTATTCGCAATATAAATCGGTAGCATGGTGAACTTCGGTTCAGCATGAATGAGCTGGGCGAGTTCAAAGCCTGTTGTGCTTTGGATGTTGCTGGCAATTAAACAAACATCGGGGTAAATACTGCGTAGCTCGTTTAATGACTCGGGGATTTCTGGCCACTGAGTGATGTGAATTGTGTCATTTTTCATGGCTTGATAGCTGCAGTCGCCGATCATTAGCAATCGACAAAACTGAGAGCGATCTCGGTGTTGAAATAAATGAGATAACAAGTCAATGGGGTTGCTCTTAAAAGGCAAAATTGCCTGTATACCCATTTTTAAAATACCCAGTTTTTCACTGGTTGTCCCTTCAGATAAAACAGTAATAGGGATGTTAGGGTGTTTTCTTTTGAGCTGTTGAATAAACGGTTTTATGGTTGTTAGCTGATTTGACCTTAGAACAAAAAAATCAATTTCTTGGTCCGGGTCAAAGTGATCCGCATCAAAGTGCCAGATCAAATTAAAATCATTGGTGGCGAGTACCGTGGTAAAAGCAGCTTGATCAGCAGTTTGAGTTAAGTCATAAAAAGCGACTTGGAAACCTTGGTTGTATAGCGTGGGTGGCTGCGACTTAGTGTGTTCTTTAGTTTGATTGATGAGTGCGCGAAGTTGCAAAATCCAACCGGATAACTCCTCAATATCATGCTCAGCTTGCGTAGGGTCGGACAATAAGCTGTTTAATGCCGCAATTGTTTGCCCAAATTGTGCTTGTATATTTTCAGGGATATTGGCGACATGGTTCAGCAATTGGGAAATTTGCCTGGGTGGAAAAACCAGAGGTTCAATGCTTTTCTGTACCAAGTTAGGCAAGTGTTTATGGTCGTGTGCCTAGTGTAGCGTGTTGAGTAAACTGCTGAGAGATTGATTTAAATGCTGATTCATGTGTGCTCCTATATAGTATAGGTATAGCCTAGGAGTGAGTAACTTCAAGCTTGTAATGCGACCTTCCGAGGTAAAATATTACATTACTGCTAAACTATTCTTATAGGTATATATCCTAGATTAATGAAAATGCGTAGGAGGTGATATGAGTGGTTTAGGGTTTAAGCAAAGTGTTGATCAAATGGTTCAGCAAGCAGTACAAGCGATGGATTTAGACCCTAGTATTGCTGAAGCCATTCGAAGTTGTAATGCGATTCTCCAGGTGAGTTTTCCCGTGGAAATTCGTGGCAAAATTGAGATGTTTTCTGGCTGGCGTGCCGTGCACAGTACTCACCGGTTGCCGTCAAAAGGTGGTATTCGATATGCACCTGAAGTCGATATTGAAGAAGTTGAAGCGCTAGCTGCGTTAATGACTTACAAATGCGCGATTGTTAACGTGCCATTTGGCGGCTCCAAAGGCGGGTTACGGATTGACCCTAATCAGTATTCCCGAGGTGAAATGGAGGCCATTACTCGACGTTTTGCGAAAGAGTTGGCGCGAAAAGGTTTTTTAAGCCCATCAACCAATGTACCTGCACCTGATATGGGAACTGGGCAACGGGAAATGGCTTGGATTCAAGATACTTACAAACAATTATTCCCTGAAGACATTAATGCCATTGCTTGTGTCACAGGGAAGCCTGTTGAACATGGTGGCATACAAGGGCGAACTGAGGCTACAGGCCGAGGGGTTCAGTATGCGATTGAAGAATTTTTCCGTCATCCTGATGATGTAAAAATGGCCGGGTTAGAAGGTGGTCTGTCAGAAAAAACGATTATTATTCAAGGGCTTGGTAATGTGGGTTACCATGCGTCTAAATTTTTACAGGAAGAAAGTGGCGCTAAAATCATAGCTGTGATTGAGCGTGATGGCGTGGTTGAAAACCCTGCGGGGATAAATATTCAAGCACTGTATGACTATGTGGTTGAGCATAAAACCGTCAATGGATTCCCGGAAGCCAATTTTGATGAAGCAGGTACCGCGGCACTTGAAATGGAATGTGATATTTTAATCCCTGCCGCATTGGAAAGTGTCATTGATGTTGGCAATGCCGACCGAATCAAAGCGAGACTCGTGGTTGAAGCGGCCAATGGCCCTGTGACCTTTGAAGCGGATCAAGTGCTGAAGCGAAAGGGCATTGTGGTGTTACCGGATGCGTATGTGAATGCGGGTGGTGTTGCTGTGTCTTACTTTGAGTGGGTGCGAAATTTATCTCACATTCGTTTTGGTCGAATTGAGCGGCGCTTTGATGAGTCGCGTGGTCGACATATTGTCTCTGCGATTGAAGGGATGAGTGAAAAACCAGTGCCTGACTGGATGCGAGAAGAGATTATTCGGGGTGCAGGTGAACTCGATTTAGTGCGTTCTGGGTTGGAGGACACGATGCGTCTTGCCTACCAAGAAATCAGGGCGAAACTGCACAGTAGTGATAAAATCGTCGATTTTAGAACCGCAGTATTTGTGGTGGCAATTGAGAAAATTGCCCGTTCATACCTCGATTTAGGTGTCAGTTAGCCATAAAAGGTTCGTTTTCCCTCGAAAAGGCGTTAAAAAGTAGCGTTACCATTGTAAACATGCTTTTTTCTTATTAGAGGGTAAATGGGCGCGACTGGACGGTTTCGTCGTGCGCGATTGATTGTGGTGAACCGTCATAATTAAGCTTCAATAGGGCTTGAAAAAGCCTTGCTCTAATCCCACCTTACTTGTAATGACATTATTTTGTTGGGAGAGAACAATGAGAACAGACCGATTAACGGCTAAGTTTCAAGACGCTTTATCAGACGCGCAAAGTCTTGCTGTCGGCCGAGATCACCAATTTATAGAACCCATTCATATCGTGGTGGCGATGATGAGTCAGGATGGGGGGAGTATTCGCCCACTCTTTACGAGTGCGGGAATCAATGTAAATCAACTGGCTAACTCACTCAATCAGGCATTGGAGCAACTGCCTGGTGTTGAAGGTGTTGGCGGTGATGTCCAAGTGTCCAATGGGTTAAACCGGCTATTCAATATAACGGATAAATTAGCGCAAAAGCGCAAAGACCAATTTATCAGCAGTGAGCTTTTTATTCTTGCAGCCTTAGAAGTCTCCGACACCTTAACGGATTTATTAAAGCAAGCAGGCGCGACCAAAGACAATATCACCCAAGCAATAGATGCCGTACGAGGTGGGCAAACAGTGGATGATGCAAATGCGGAAGATCAGCGGCAAATGCTAGAGCGCTTTACCATCGACTTAACCGAGCGAGCAGAGCAAGGAAAGTTAGACCCTGTGATTGGTCGAGATGACGAAATTCGCCGAACCATTCAGGTATTGCAACGTCGAACAAAAAATAATCCGGTGTTAATTGGTGAGCCAGGTGTGGGTAAAACCGCCATTGCGGAAGGACTTGCACAGCGTATTATCGATGGCCAAGTGCCAGACGGGGTTAAAGGTAAGCGCCTGTTATCGTTAGATATGGGGGCATTAATCGCTGGGGCTAAATTTAGAGGGGAATTTGAAGAGCGCTTAAAAGGGGTCTTAAATGATTTGGCGAAGCAAGAAGGCCAGGTGATTCTTTTTATTGATGAGCTACATACGATGGTGGGCGCCGGTAAAGCTGAAGGCGCGATGGATGCCGGTAACATGCTCAAACCTGCGTTAGCCAGAGGAGAGCTACATTGTGTTGGTGCGACAACCTTAGATGAGTACCGTCAGTTTATTGAAAAAGATGCTGCACTAGAGCGCCGCTTCCAAAAAGTGCTTGTCGAAGAGCCTTCCGTAGAAAGTACGATTGCAATATTACGAGGGCTTAAAGAGCGTTATGAAGTGCATCATGGGGTTGATATTTCAGACCCTGCCATTGTTGCTGCCGCAACTTTATCTCATCGGTATATTTCAGGACGACAATTACCCGATAAAGCCATCGATTTAATCGATGAGGCTGCCAGTCGCATTAGAATGGAAATTGACTCTATGCCAGAGGTGATGGACAGGCTAGATCGACGCTTAATTCAACTTAAGATAGAACGCGAGGCGTTAAAGAAAGAATCTGATGATGCCTCGGTGCAGCGGTTATCCGACCTTGAGGAAGACGTGAGCAGCTCAGAGAAGGAATATGCTGCCTTAAGTGATGTCTGGAAAGCAGAGAAAGCAACATTACAGGGTAATAATCATACCAAAGAAGAGCTAGAAAGGTTAAAGCATGAGCTAGAGACTGCTCGTCGTGTGGGTGATTTAACGCGCATGTCGGAAATACAGTACGGCAAAATACCTGAGCTTGAAAAATGCCTTCAAGAAGAAAATAAAGTGGATCACAGCAAACTGACCTTGCTAAGAAATAAAGTTGGGGAAGATGAGGTCGCCGAAATTGTCGCCAAATGGACCGGTATTCCTGTCGCTAAAATGCTGGAAGGAGAGCGAGACAAGTTATTGCGGATGGAGGAAGAATTAGAAGTCAGGGTGATTGGCCAGCGTGAAGGTGTGGTTGCGGTGAGTAATGCGATTCGCCGTTCTCGAGCTGGTTTGTCAGACCCAAGCAAACCGATTGGGTCGTTTTTGTTCCTGGGGCCAACGGGTGTGGGTAAAACAGAGCTATGTAAGACCCTTGCCTCTTTTATGTTTGATACGGAAGAGGCCATGGTTCGGATTGATATGTCTGAGTTTATGGAAAAACATTCAGTGGCACGTTTAGTGGGCGCACCTCCAGGTTATGTGGGTTACGAAGAGGGGGGTTACTTAACCGAGGCTGTTCGGCGTAAACCATACTCAGTGATTTTGTTGGATGAAATTGAAAAGGCCCATCCAGATGTATTTAACATCTTATTGCAAGTGTTGGACGACGGGCGCCTAACGGACGGCCAGGGTCGCACAGTTGATTTTCGTAATGCGGTCATTGTGATGACATCCAATATTGGCTCACAATTAATTCAGGAGCATGTGCACTCTGATAGTGAAACCATAAAAGCATTGGTGATGGATGTGGTGCAGCAAAACTTCAAGCCTGAATTTATTAACAGGGTTGACGAGTCCGTGGTTTTCCATGCTTTAGGGCGTGAACATATTCGCTCTATCGCTGCAATTCAAATGCAATCATTAGTGGCGCGCTTAGCAGAGCGACAATTAACCTTGAGCTGGACTGATGAAGGTTTAGATCAATTGGCTGAAATGGGGTTTGATCCGGTATATGGGGCAAGGCCTTTAAAACGTGCAATTCAGCAGCAGATTGAAAACCCATTGGCGCAAGCGATATTAGGCGGGCAATTTCAACCAGGGGATCATATTGAAATTGCACTAGTGAGTGGTTCGTTAGGGTTTCAAAAATCAATGAGGGGGGTCGCATAAAGGCGTATTTCAGTATTTTCTCCTTTGCTTAGAAGCACTGTTCTGAGGGAGGAGAAAATATTATCGACCGTGTGTAGCAGTCTTACTTAGTGTTTTGTGTTCTTTTTTCCAGCGGTTTTTGGGTTTAGGCAGTCTTCTCGCCATAGGCAGTTAGTTTGGTCACATTGACCATCGCTAGCAGTATTGAAGCAAGCGTTGTTACCTTCTTCGGTTTGAATGGATCGAATGAGATCCAGTTTCTTGATTTTAGTGGTATTGAGATCCATACCTTTGGCAATTTTACGGATTTGTTGCATGTTCATTGTTGGGTCTTCCTTATTATTTTTATTGTTTGGATGCGAGACTGTCTAAATTCTACCCAATTTTAAGCGTGACGCAACCCCCTTTTGAAAAAAGATTCTAGTTGTTCATTATAAGCAATTGAAACCACTTAAAATATGCTGAGTACAGACTATACTGTTTAAGAATATAGGCGCTTTTTTTGTGATCAAGTGTTAATATATCAAGGTTTACTAATTGAAAGTGTGAGTGGCCCATTTTATGGAAATCCAATTTATTGGCGGAGCAGGACAAGTAACGGGAACGTGCCTGCTCTTTAGAGTGGGTAAACACCAGTTTTTATTAGATTGCGGTTTGGTGCAAGGTAGCGCAACAGAAGAGGCTCGTAATTTACAACCCTTCCCATTCGATGCGTTTAAAATTGACGCAATGATACTGTCTAGCGCGCACTTGCATCATTCTGGCTTATTGCCAATGTTGGTTTCAGAGGGCTTCAAAGGGAATATTTATACCCATAGCACGACTCGTGACCAGGTGCGTATCACCCTCAAAGACCATGGCCACCTTAATGAGCGCTGTGCTGAAGTTGAGAATGCAAAACGCTTACGTAAAGGGATGGTGTCTAGAAGGCCATTGTATACCTTGCAGGAGTCTCAAAATGCATTGCGGTTGTTCTCTGTCATGGAATATGGCGAGTGGCAGCAAGTTTTGCCTGGGGTAGAAGTATGTTTGTTTGATGCAAAGTACTTTTCTGGCACGTCTACTGTGATGGTTAGGATGACAGAAGGCAGTCGTACCCGAACCGTCGTTTATGGTGGTCAAATTGGCGATCGGCAGGGAAGTTACATTGGCGCTGAGCATGAAGAGCAGGTTGACTTAGTACTACTGAACAGCACATTCGGTGCTCATATCCACAAAAATCGTGATGAAAGTGAGTTGGCGCTTGGTGAGATCTTTTCAAAAGAATCTAATTTGTCTGGCAATATCCTCATTCCATCCCCCACCATTGGTCGTACCCAAGCCTTACTTGAGATGTTTGCAGATCATTATCAAGGTTGGCACTTAGATCGCTGGAAGTTAGTGGTTGACCACCTCATGGCGACCGAGGCAAAAGCGGCTTATGGGTTGGAGGACGAAGAGGAAGAAAGTGAGCTTTTCGAACTGCCTAATTTACAAGTCGCCAGAACAGTTAATCAATCCTTGGCGGTGAATAAAATTCAATCGGGTGCCATTATTCTGGCATCAACAGAGATGTGTACCGCAGGGCGAATTATGCATCACTTAAAGCACAATGTGTGGAATGAAAAGTGCCATGTGGTTTTGCTAGAGTATCAAGCGAATGGCTCAATAGGTCGTAAGCTTTACGACGGCAAGGATCACATTAGGCTGTGGGGTGAAACCATCAAAGTGAGGGCTAAAATTCATAAGCTGTATTCATTATCTGGCCAAGCAGATAGGGATGGCATGGCGGAATGGTTTACCGGGTTTAAAGGCCGCCCAACGGTTGCGCTGATTGAAGGGGAGAAGCTGTCTTTTCAATCCATGGAGCAAAAAGTACAGCAGATGAGTCAGTCACGCGTTATTGTGCCAGGGCAAGGCGTCATACTCGATTTAGGCTAAGCCTATCGCTTAGCTTCTCCTGAGGTTCTAATCAGCATTCTATCCATCGCTCTATGGGTTAGAACCCGTTTCAAAAACGCAAATAAATAGGTCGGGAAAGTGACAGGGTACCTGACTTTAGGGCGCTTGCTTTCGAGCGCGTGAATGACTTTTTTCAATACGGCTTCTGGTGGCAAAGTAAAAGGCACCGCATTGCCTTTCTTTTGCAGTCGGACTTCCATGGCTTCATAAAAGGATTTATGAGCGCTGTTTATTGGGTCAATATTTTGTCTGAAAGCGGCATGGGCATTCGGTCTAAATCTGCTGGTGATAGGGCCAGGCTCTATGAGTGAGGTGTAAATGTTTTGTTTGGTGAGCATTAACTCTAAACGCAGAGTGTCAACGAGACCTTCCAAGGCAAACTTGGAAGCGTTATAGGCGCCACGATAAGGTAGTGCAATGAACCCTAAAATTGAACTGTTATAAATGATTCGACCTTCACCTTGTTGGCGCATGATGGGCAATACTAAATTAGTGAGTTCATGTGTACCAAAAAAATTATGGCTAAACTGGTTTTCTAACACCTGCCGAGAAAGATCTTCGACCGCGCCGGGTTGGCCAAAAGCACCATTGTTAAATAGCCCGTAAAGTTTACCGTTAGTGCAGGCTAATACCTTTTCTAAAGCCAGGTTAATTGAGTGGCTGTCACTTAAGTCTAATAAAAAAGATGTAAGGCCTTCTTGCTTAAGTTTCTCAACGTCGTCAGGTTTGCGGGCGGTGGCGTAAACATCGTAGCCACGGTCTTGTAGGCCTTTTGCCACGGTATAACCAATGCCGCTGGAGCACCCTGTAATTAAAATCGATTTAGTCATTATCATTGTCATGGCCTTTTCTAACACTGCAACGTGGGCAAGTCTAGGAGTGGCGTCTATACTTATGGAAAAAATACTAACGTTGCGTAAGTCAACGGTGATAGGAGTGTAGAGTGGACATAGCAACCCTGGCTGGCCTCATTGGGGGGTTCGGGATTATCATTGGCGCCATCATGTCTGGTGGCAGTATTTTATTGTTTGTGAATGTTCCGTCACTATTGCTTGTGGTTGGTGGTACGTTGTTTGTGACCATTGTCCGAGTGCCTTTGTCTTCTTTTATTGGCTCGTTTGGCGTTGGTATGAAGGCGGTGATGACCAAGGCGCCAGATATTGATGCGCTCATTGAAGAGGCGGTTGAGTTAGCAGATATTGCACGAAAAAATGGCTTGTTAGCATTGGAAGGTAAAGAAATCAGTAATGATTTTTTGCAAAAAGGCATTGGTCTTTGCATTGATGGCCATGATCCCTCTTTTGTAAACAAGCTTTTAAAACAAGATATTGCCAATGGAGAAGACCGGCATGCAGCTGGTGCTGATATGTTTGATGCCATTGGTAACATGGCGCCAGCCATGGGCATGATTGGAACCTTGGTTGGTTTAGTGCAAATGCTTGCCAATATGAAAGACCCGGCTTCTATTGGGCCCGCGATGGCAGTCGCGTTGTTAACAACATTGTATGGTGCCATTATCCAAAATGCGTTTGCAGGCCCTGTCGCAAGTAAATTGGTTTATAGAGCAGTCGAAGAATCTTCTGCTCAAAATATGATTACCGAGGTCATTACAGCTATTCAAGAGGGCATGAACCCGAAAGTGCTTGAGCAATTGCTGCAAACCTATCAGCAAAATAGTAAACGCAAAGTCGAAGAAGAGTAGCGTTAATGGCTGTGGAGGAAGAAGAGCAAAAATGTCCTGACTGTCCCGCTTGTTTGCCAGCGTACCTGGCGACCTTTGCGGATCTCATGTCACTGCTGATGTGTTTTTTCGTATTGTTGTTGTCTTTTGCGGAACTGGATGTAAAAAAATTCAAACAGTTGGCAGGTTCTATGAGATCTGCCTTTGGTGTGCAAGCCCAAATTAAAGCAGATTCAATGCCTAAGGGGACGAGTATCATTGCGCTAGAGTTTTCTCCGGGGGCGCCAAGGCAAACCATTACCAATGAAGTTCGTCAAGAAACCACGGATGAGACTAAAAATGACCTGGACTTTAGTGAAGGTCAAGACTCTGGTGATCGCCGTAGTAGTGAGGATGATGAGAAGCAAAAATCTGAAGTGCCAGAAATTATAGATGACGCTGAAGCCGAAAAAGCCAAGGCACAAGAAGAGGCTGAGGTAGAGGAAGAATTAGAGGAAATACAAGAGCAGTTAAAAGAGGAAATTGCTGAAGACATGCTCGAAGTCGAGAATGATAATGGCAAAATTGTTATTCGTATTAAAGAAAAAGGTTCTTTCCCCTCGGGGCGGGCAGAGTTGATGCCTGGCTTTAAAGAGGTTATGACAAAATTACAGCAAGTGGTTAAAGAGTCTGGTAAAGATGTGATTGTGGCAGGTCATACCGATAACAGGTCTATTCGTACGCGTCGTTTCCGTTCAAATTGGGATCTGTCATCGGCTCGAGCTGTGACAGTGTTAAATGCGCTATTAAAAGAAAAAGGCATAGAATCAACTAAGGTGATGGTTCAGGGGCGAGCAGATACCGTACCGCTATACCCAAATGATACAAAAGAACATCGCTCAAAAAACCGTCGTGTTGAAATTATTTTGGTGAAAGGTTCCGATAAAGAAAAAGTCACTACGTTAGAGGATTTGGATAAGGGGCACGCGGAAGACGCTGCCGAAGCGCAAAAAGCAGATTGGGATAACGATTGGGAAGAAGGTGATGACAGTGAAACTGAAATAGATGAGGTGGATGCTGTAGATCCTGATAGCGACACTGAGTTTGGTGCAGAAGATACTGGCGAAGAAAAGACAGAAGAGGCTGACGCAGAAAAGCAAGAAGGCGCAGCAGATACTGGTGAAGAAAATCAAGAAGGTGCTGACACAGAAAAGCCAGAAGGCGCTGATGTAGAAAAAGCAGATGCAAGCGTCAAAGAAGATGATGAGGACGAGGATTGGGGTGAAGATGAGGAAGAGGAAGATGAAGAGGATGCCCAAGCTGAAATAGTGACACCGAAGCCTGAGGATGCTCAAGCTGAAATAGCGACACCGAAGCCTGAGGGGGCACCTGAAGTAACGCCTGCTGTAAAAGATGAAAACAAGGATGCGGATGAGGATGAAGGTTGGGGGGATGAAGAAGACGTTGATGAACCACCCGCAGTCGCTACGGACGAGGCGGGGGCTGAGAAAAAACCGAGTGCCAATCCGCCTGTCGTTACTGAACCTGTTGTCACACCGCCTGTTATTAAAGCAACAGAAAAACCGGTGGTAGAGATACCCCAGCCAGTCTTAGATGATAAATGGGACGATGCTGACTGGGAAGAGCCAAAAGAAGAGCCAAAAACAGAACCCGTCAACCCTAAGCCGGGTGATCCAGGTTGGGATGAGAGTTGGGAGCAGTAAATATGATGCAAATAAGTGGAAACCAATATGAATAATAATGACGATCGCCGCCGATATTTTCGGATTAAAGATAAAGTTCATATGGACATAACCTATATTCCCCCTGAAGACCTGAATAGCGCAGTAGATGAGTGGCAGAATCAATCACAAAGTGCCTCCCTATTATCTGAGGTTGAGGTCTTAAATCGAGATATGCAGGTGATGATGACTGAGATTCAACACCAGCACCCTGTGATCTATAAAATTTTTGAAATCCAAGGGAAGAAAATCGACATTATCAGTCGTGCAATTGCCTTGAAAGGGCAGGATGAAGAGCCTGAGATACATACTGTAGATATCAGTGCGGTTGGCTTGAAGTTTGAGCGCCCGCAAATATTTGGTCATGGCAATATGCTTGAAATTACGCTGGTGCTTAGGCCTTCCTTTATTAGTTTTACCGTGATTGCAAGGGTATTAAAAAGCCAGGTGACTGATTCAGGATCTTTTTCTACGGCGGTCGATTTTCTACACATTAGGCCACAAGACCAAGAAGCCTTGATTAAACATGTTGTGAATAAACAATACATCAACTTGCAAGGGCAGCGCCAAGCCAGACACTTGGATGATTAGCACAATGGTTAAAAACATCGTACAATAGCCCACTTTTTTCAAGTTTGCCTGTTGTTTGGGGTTCCCATTATGCCAATTTATGAGTATGAATGTACTGAGTGTGGTCACCGTCTTGAGAAGATTCAAAAGATGAGTGATGACGCACTAAAAGACTGTCCAAGTTGTGATAAACCCGCATTAAAAAAACTAATATCTGCATCCAGCTTTAAATTAAAAGGTGGTGGTTGGTATGAGACAGATTTTAAAGGCGGAAGTAAGTCATCCAGTGGCACTAAATCTAGTGACAAATAATTGAGGTTAGAAATAACATGCGCAGCCATTATTGCGGTCAAGTAACAGAAGAATTATTAGATCAACAAGTTGAACTTTGTGGTTGGGTCAATCGTCGACGCGACCATGGGGGGGTCATCTTTATTGATTTGCGAGACCGTGAAGGGTTGGTGCAAGTAGTTTGTGATCCAGATGACGCTGAGTTATTCAGTGTTGCTGAGCATGTGCGTGGCGAGTATGTACTGCGAATTGAAGGTAAAGTCCGATCAAGACCGGATGGCACTATCAATAAAAAAATGAAGACCGGTAAAGTCGAAATTTTAGCCGTTAAAGTAGAAGTGTTGAGTGAGTCAAAAACACCGCCATTTCCAATCAATGATTACGAAGAGGTTTCAGAAGAGACCCGTCTTAAATTTCGTTATTTAGATTTACGTCGTCCTGAAATGGCAGAACGTCTTCGGTTGAGAGCTAAGGTCACTCACAACCTTCGGCAATTTTTAGAGGCCGAAGGGTTTGATGAAATTGAAACCCCCATGCTCACCAAAGCAACGCCAGAAGGTGCGCGTGATTATTTGGTGCCAAGCCGTACTCATGAGGGCGCATTTTTTGCGTTGCCACAATCACCTCAGCTGTTTAAACAGTTGTTAATGATGTCTGGCTTTGATCGATATTATCAAGTGGTTCGTTGCTTTAGAGATGAAGATTTACGGGCAGACCGTCAGCCAGAATTTACCCAGCTTGATATTGAAACATCCTTTATGGATGAAACAGAAGTGATGGATATTGTAGAAACAATGATCCGTAAACTGTTTAGTGCAGTTATTAATGTTGAGCTGCCTAGCCCTTTCCCTAAGATGACCTATGCTGAGGCTATTCGGGATTATGGTGTTGACCGCCCTGATTTAAGAATTCCACTTAAATTGGTTGATATCTCTGATGTATTGGCATCAGTTGAGTTTAAAGTGTTTTCAGGTCCCGCTTCAGACCCTGAAGGTCGTGTGGCTGCAATGCGTGTGCCGGGTGGCAGCAAGCTGTCTCGTAAAAATATTGATGCTTATACCAAGTACGTGGCAATTTATGGTGCTCGTGGTCTTGCTTACATTAAGGTCAATGATGCTGCGGCAGGCCGTGAAGGTTTACAGTCTCCCATTTTGAAATTTTTACCTGATGAAGCGGTGACTGAAATTATGTCTCGTACTGGCGCAGAAACAGGGGATTTAATCTTCTTTGGTGCGGATAAAGCGTCCATTGTCAATGAAGCGTTGGGTGCGTTACGAGTTAAAGTCGGTGAAGATTTATCTTTAGTAGAGAGTGAGTGGGAGCCGGTTTGGGTTGTTGACTTCCCGATGTTTGAGAAAAACAAAAATGATTGCTGGACCGCAATTCATCATCCGTTTACCGCGCCAAGCGTGGACGCCGCAACATTGGCTGCGGACCCGGGTAAAGCGTTGTCTCGAGCTTATGATATGGTGCTAAATGGTACTGAAGTGGGTGGTGGTTCAGTCCGTATTCACGACACAGAAATGCAGCAAACGGTACTAGAAATACTGGGGATGAGTGATGAAGATGCCAATGAGAAATTTGGCTTCTTGTTGGAAGCTTTGAAGTATGGTTGTCCACCTCATGCAGGTTTGGCTTTTGGCCTGGATCGGTTGGTGATGTTAATGACCGGCGCTTCTTCTATTCGTGAAGTGATTGCCTTTCCTAAAACACAATCAGCAGGTTGCCCATTGACTTCTGCGCCTTCTCCTGTGAGTGATAAGCAACTGCGTGAACTGCATATCCGGCGCCGCGCACCCGTTGTGACTGAGTGATTTTAGCTTACAGCCTCTTCTCTATAAGAGGCTGTATTGATTCTCGATTAAGCCCTTTTCTGTTGTTGTGGCACTTTTTTTGTCATTAAATTAAGCCTTTAAAGTCATTTGGATTAGTGAATTTTAATCATTAATAAAATTTTTCTTGCATAATTAAAATTAATCGATATGATGGTTTTATTGATTAGGGTTATCCCGTAGCTTGCTTCGGGATGCGCTTGTCGTGTTAATGTCATTTTTGTTATCCTCCCGCCAGAGAGGCTAAACTTGACCCTGCTTAGGCAGGGTCTTTTTTTTGCCAAAAATTTTGTCACCGTGTTTGGTTTTCGCCTTTTTTGATCATCGAAGTGTTTCATGGCAGGTTATAAACAAGCATCTTAAGCGTCTTTTAAAATCTAAGGTCGCTTATGCGTCGCCAATTTTTCTTTGGGATTATTGGTTGACGGTTTCTGGTGATAAGACGACTATGTTGATTGATTTTTTTAAAATGAGATTTGCATGAGTATTCAAGATTTTGTCCGCTGGGCAGGGGCGTACTCACAATGGGTTTTGGTGTTTTTTACGCTACTGCCTTTGTTAGGGTTGGTTTTTGCTTGGCGCTTCAAGAAAACCTACTCTAAACTCTGGGCGTATGCGTGTTCTGTGATCATCTATTTGGTGAGCTTGCCGGGGATGCTGGCAGGGACATTGGTGGGGTATATGTTGTTTTTTACTCGGCAAAACCTACTCGAAGTGAATGTCGTTTTATATATACTGCCCATCATTTCTATGGTGGCCGCACTTGTGTTAATTGGCAAGCAGGTAAAATTTGCCTTATTGCCAGGATTTAATCGACTTTCAGGGTTGATGGTATTATTGGCCATATTATTCGTTATTTTACTGCTACTCTATAAGTTGCGGATTTTAATTGGTTTTTTTGGCTCAATGCAGTCGTTGCTTATTTTAGGCGTGGGCCTATTTTTTGTTCTGAAGTGGGCGTCAAATAAAGCATTTGGGCAGAAGCGCTAAACGTGGCAGAATGCCACTCAAACAACCGAAGAAAGAGGATACTATGGCGAGCACTGTTGAAGAATTAACGGTTACCTACAGCGAAGGTGACATTGAAACGGTAAAAGAATTGGATAAGCAAGTACTGACGAAGGGTGCTTGGGCAACTGTGATGTATAAGTTGCAAGAGTGGAATCGTTCAAAAGAAGAGTATGGCCCGGTTAAGTTTACCATCCGCCGCTACCAAAAGCGTGATGGGGAGTATAACCAAAAATCAAAATTCAATATCTCAAGCGTTGACCAAGCGACTAAAATTATCGACGCGTTGCAGCATTGGGTTGGTGAAGAGAAAAAAGACGACTAACTGTCTTAACTTAGCTTGTCATTGTCAGGTGTGAATGGCATGCTCAATGAAATGATCTAACACTTAGGCGGCTCACTGTCATGCCTAAGTCATAATAAAAATAATACAGGATCTTTTTATGTCGCTGAAAACAGGGCATTGCTTCGCTAGTGCAGATTATGAGCAGTCTAATCTTAGGATACTCAACTTGATGGTGGGTATTTTAGAAGAAACCAGTGCTTTTCTGGATGAAGAATGTTTAAGCAAACAACAAATCATGTCCACATTTCATAAACTAACAGAACTTAAGCGCCGAGCGAAAAGTTATGGTGCTTTACAAGAAGGTGTAGCCGTTATCCCAGGAATGGAAAAAATTAATAATTTGTTTACCCGGCTGGATATTCAAATGCTGAGCCACCAAGCATTGTTGGCACAATCATAACCTATGATGATTATTGCCAGGCCAGACCATAATATATCCCGGAACAGTATTAGCCCACATGCGCTGAAAGTACTATACCGCCTCAAGAATGCTGGGTATGAAGCCTATCTTGTTGGTGGAGGTGTGCGCGATGTTTTGTTGGGCAAGCAGCCAAAAGATTTTGATATTGCCACCAACGCTCACCCGGAAGATGTTAGTAGAGTGTTTCGCAATTGCCGGTTAATTGGGCGGCGGTTTCGACTGGCGCATGTGTACTTTGGCCGAGAGATTATTGAAGTTGCGACTTTCCGTGGGAGTGGTAATGATGATGGGCTGCGTGAAACAAACCAAGAAGGTCGAATTTTACACGACAATGTGTATGGCACCTTAGAAGAAGATGCAGAACGTCGAGACTTCACAATCAATGCGTTATATTACAATATTTCAGATTTTTCGATTGTTGATTTTTCGACGGGTTACCAAGATATTGCTGATGCACAGTTAAGATTAATTGGTGACCCTGAAACCCGGTTTAGAGAAGACCCTGTTCGAATGATTAGGGCGATTAGGTTTGCAGCCAAACTTGACTTTATTATTGAAGATCAGTGTGTAGAGCCGATTAAAACATTGGGAGGGTTGTTACTCGATGTACCTCCAGCCCGTATGTTTGATGAAGTATTGAAGTTATTTTTACATGGGCATGCATTGGCGTCATTTCATTTATTGCGTGAATATAAATTATATGACTACTTGTTTCCTGCTTCGAAAGACAATATTGATGAAGACCCGCAGCTTCGCGCTTTCTTAGAGAAAGCGATGCGAAATACGGATGTTAGAGTGAACGCAGGAAAGCCTGTGACACCTGCATTTTTGTTTGCTGTCTTTTTATGGGCAGGTGCCAAGCAAGTGGCAACGGGTAAAACGGAACATTTGGGTAGTTGGATTGAATCCATTCAATTGGCGTGTGATGCGACGGTCAAGCAGCAGCAAAAACATACCGCTATTCCGAAGCGGGTTATACACCCAATGAGAGAAATTTGGACAATGCAGCCACGTTTTTTCCAGCGAACGGGTAAACGTCCATTACGGTTATTATCTCACCCTAAATTTAGAGCCGGTTACGATTTTTTCTTGCTGCGATCACAGGTGGGTGAGGTTGACCCTGAGGTGGCTAAGTGGTGGACCGATTTACAAGTTGCCTCTGAAGCCGAGCAGCGCAAAATGGTTGCGCCAAAGCATACTCAGCGTAAGAAAAAAGCCAAACCAAAGTCTGAGTCAACAGCGCCTGAAGAGCATGATGACTGAGCTGCAAACAGCTTATGTGAGTTTAGGCAGTAACTTAGGTGACTCAAAAGCGCATATTGCATTTGCGATTGAGGCATTGCGTGGCTTAAGTGAACCGGGCAGTTTTCACGTATCTCAGTTATATCAAACAAAACCAATTGGTCCTGGTGAACAGGATGACTACATCAATGCCGCTGTTTGCTTGCTTACGAAACTAACCCCTGTTCAATTGCTCACAGAGTTGCATAAAATAGAGCGAGCAAGATTGCGAGAAAGAAAAATTCACTGGGGCGCTAGAACGTTAGATTTAGATTTGCTGCTGGTTGAGGCGCAGGAAATGCAATCTGAGTTTTTAATCTTACCGCACCCACGTATTTTTGAGCGTGCATTTGTTCTGATGCCATTAGCTGATTTAGCTGAAGAGCTTGTCATCCCTGGCCAAGGTAAGTTGACAGAATTGTTAGCATCCTGTGATCGCTCAGGTGTCTCCCTGATGAGCGCGTAGCTAAGGCCTTAAATAATTTTTATAGTGACTCATCGTTTTAAGCTATCTTCAAAAAGTGAACGTATGCGCTAAGCATGGGTGTTCTTGAGGTGTTAAACCTTAGCCTTACTTTTATTAGAATGATGTGAGTGGCTGTGGTTAAATGAAATAATTGAAAATTTTTAGGGGTGAGCATGTCTCAAGTAACTGTGGTAACGCTGCAAAAGGCCAAAGAGAAAAAGGATAAAATCACCTGCTTGACCAGTTACGATGCCACTTCAGCCGCGCTTGTTGATCAAGCTGGGGTGGATGTGATTCTCGTGGGAGATTCTCTTGGTATGGTGATTCAAGGTGAGTCATCAACCATTCCTGTAACGCTAGAAGAAATGGCGTACCACACCCGCTGTGTTGCAAAGGGTGTTAGTCATGCCTTGGTTATTGCAGACTTACCCTTTGGTAGTTACCAAACCGTGACTCAAGCTTTAGCATCATCGGCTATTTTAATGAAAGCGGGTGCCAATATGGTAAAGCTGGAGGGGGCTTTTGTTGAGGTGATTGAGGCACTAGTAGCGCAGGGTATTCCGGTTTGTGGGCACTTAGGGTTGTTGCCTCAATCGGTAAACCGTTTCGGCGGTTATGTGGTTCAAGGGAAAGGCGAAGAGGCAGGGCTTGTTTTAAAACAAGCGAATGCAGTGGTGGAGGCAGGCGCGCAACTTCTTGTTTTGGAATGTATTCCTAGTGAATTAGCCGGCACATTGACCGCGCAAATTAGCATTCCGACTATCGGTATTGGCGCGGGTGTGGATTGCGATGGTCAAGTTCTTGTATTGCATGATATGTTAGGCATGACGCTGGGGCGTAAGGCGCGTTTTGTAAAAGATTTTCTGGCCGAGTCTGGCTCGATAGGTAACGCATTAGCGCAATTTGTATCAGAAGTGAAAAATCAGCAGTTTCCAGATAAGCAACACAGTTATTGAGCAGGAATAATAATGTCTAAAAATAGTACGCCAAAAACCATATTTCTCCGAGACTACACACCACCTGATTATCTCATTGATACTGTCGATTTGCGTTTCAACCTGGAAGACACTGAAACCCAAGTGATTGCGACATCTCAATGTCGACGTAATCCAGAACAAACTGAGCCTGTGCCGTTGGTTTTAATGGGGCAGTCGTTAGATTTGGTCCGAGTCCAGATCAATGATGACGTTTTAACGAGTGAGCAATATCAAATTGAAGATGGCATGCTGATGATATCAAGCGTGCCAGAGCAATTTACCTTAGAAATTGAAACCCAAGTTGATCCTAAAAATAACACCGCTTTAGAAGGCTTGTATCAATCAAGTGGTAATTTTTGTACGCAGTGTGAAGCGGAAGGTTTTCGGCGAATTACCTATTTCTTAGACCGGCCTGACATCATGGCTAAGTTCACCACCACGATTGAAGCGGATAAAGTGCGCTTTCCTGTCATGTTGTCGAATGGAAACCCCATCGACCAAGGTGAGTCTGGGGCGCGTCACTGGATTAAATGGGAAGATCCATTTCCAAAACCTTGTTACCTTTTTGCATTAGTCGCGGGTGATTTGGTTAAAATTGAAGATACTTTTACCACAAAATCCAATCGTGACATTGCACTGCACATTTTTGTGGAACCCCAAAATCACGATAAATGTGACCATGCCATGCAATCGCTAAAGAAAGCGATGACCTGGGATGAAGACGTCTTTGGTTTGGAGTATGACTTAGATATCTACATGATTGTGGCTGTCGATGACTTCAATATGGGGGCAATGGAAAACAAAGGCCTGAATGTCTTTAATTCAAAATACGTCTTAGCCAAGCCGGATACGGCAACAGATGCTGACTATGAAGGTATCGAAGGGGTCATTGCCCATGAGTATTTTCATAACTGGACGGGCAATAGAGTTACCTGTCGAGATTGGTTTCAATTAAGCCTAAAAGAAGGTTTAACGGTTTTTAGAGATCAAGAATTTTCAGCCGATATGGGCGCCAGAGCGGTAAAACGCATTCAAGAAGTGCGGGTGTTGAAAACAGCCCAGTTCGCTCAAGATGCAGGACCTATGGCGCACCCAATTCGGCCTGAAGCCTATATGGAAATCAGTAACTTTTACACGGTGACGGTGTATAACAAAGGGGCTGAAGTCATTCGAATGATTCATACCTTATTAGGTGTGGACGGTTTTCGCCGTGGTATGGACTTGTATTTTGAGCGCCATGATGGTCAAGCGGTCACAACAGAAGATTTTGTGGCGGCCATGTCTGATGCCAATCAATATGATTTAGGTCAATTTAAACGTTGGTATGGTCAAGCAGGGACACCTGTTCTCAATGTGTCGACAGAATATGATGCTGATGCAAAGCAGTATTTTATTACCGTTGAGCAAAGTTGCCCTGAAACGCCGGGGCAAATTGATAAAAAACCGTTTCATATACCGTTCTCCGTTGGCTTGATTGCTGATGATGGTTTGCCGTTAGCGCTAAACTATGAAGGACATTTAAGTGAAGACAGTACTCTGACCCTGGATGTCAAAGAGGCGACTCAAACATTTTGTTTTCATGATGTTGCCAGTGAGCCCGTGCCTTCATTGTTACGAGATTTTTCAGCGCCTGTTAAATTAAATTATGATTATAGCTCTGAGCAGCTCGCCTTTTTAATGGCAAATGATCAAGATGAATTTAATCGATGGGATGCCGCACAGCGATTTTCAATTAATGTGATTGCAGGGTTGGTGAGTGATTTTCAGCAAGATAAGTCACTGGTCTTAGATGCTAAATACAGCGAAGTATTTGCAAAAACATTAATGAGTAGTGAGCTAGATCAGTCGTTGATCGCTGAGGCACTGACTTTACCAAGTGAAAACTATTTGAGTGAAGTGTTTGCACAAGTTGATGTGGAGGCGATTCATGTTGCTCGCCAATTCCTAAAGAAAGCGTTGGCAGAAGCCCATCAGCTGGCCTTAATGGGTTTATATCAAACCAATCAAAATGATGGCGAGTATCAACCAAGCCCTAAAGATATTGGTCAAAGGCGATTAAAAAACCTGGCTTTAAGCTACTTAATTGAGTTGGAAAACCAGACTTGTATTGATATGTGTGTCGGTCAGTTTGTCTTAGGTGGCAATATGACGGATGAGCTGAGTGCGCTACAGTTATTGGCGAATAAACAGTGCCCTGAGAGAATGATGGCGTTAGAGGCATTTTACTATAAATGGCAGAATGATCCCTTGGTTCTGGATAAATGGTTTTCAATTCAAGCAACAACTCAAATAGGAGATGCTTTGAATGTGGTGAGGCATTTAATGCTACATCAAGATTTTAACCTGAAAAATCCGAATAAAGTTCGCTCATTGATTGGCGCGTTTGTCAGCCTGAACCCCTATCATTTTCATGCGGAAGATGGCTCAGGGTATGCGTTCTTAGCAGACTCTGTATTGAAGCTAGACCCGATGAACCCGCAGATTGCTGCAAGGCTGGTGTCGGCATTTACCCGTTGGCAAAAATACGATGAACATCGCCGTGACTTGATGATTACACAGTTAGAACGCATTCAGCAGGTGGAAGGGTTATCAAAAGACGTGTATGAAATTGTGTCTAAAAGCTTAACGGGCTAGCAGTGAGAGTGTGATGCAGCAGTTTCAAAGCATTTCTGATGTACGCGCTGCAATACACAGCGCCAAGGCCAAAGGCTCACGGATTGGACTAGTACCAACCATGGGTAACTTACATGAAGGCCATCTCAATTTAGTCGAGCAAGCAAAATCAGGTTGTGACTACGTTGTGGTCAGCATTTTTGTGAACCCGACGCAATTTTCGGCGGGTGAGGATTTTGATCAATACCCTAGAACCCTCACTGAGGATATCAAGCACTTGGAGTCGCAGGGTGTTGACTGTTTGTTCGCACCAAGCGTGACGGAAATGTATCCAAGGCAAAGTGCAACACAGGTTCTGTTACCAGAGTTGTCGAATATTTTATGCGGGTTGTCTCGCCCTGGCCATTTTGATGGTGTGGGTTTGGTGGTTGGAAAGCTATTTAATATTTTAATGCCGGATTGTGCCTATTTTGGATTGAAAGACTATCAGCAATGTTTGCTGATTCAAAGAATGGTGATTGACTTAAATTTTCCTGTAGAAATTCAATTATGTGAAACGATCAGAGAGCATGATGGCCTAGCAAAAAGCTCTCGAAATCAATATTTATCTGAATTAGAACGGGTTCAAGCACCAGCGTTATACCAGTCTTTGTTGGCGGTAAAAGACGCGTTAAAGCGTGGTCTGAGACAATATGCTGAGATGGAAAGCGAGGCTGTGGCAAATTTAACGGCATCAGGGTTTGTGATTGATTATTTCCACATTAAAAACCCCAACAGTTTATCGCCCTCTGAAGTGGGTGATGAATCCTGGCAAGTCATTGCGGCAGCATTTTTAGGTAAGGCGCGGTTGATTGATAATATTGCTGTTTCAGCGAAAGAGTGTGTGTCGTGAAAAAAGTGCTGGCTGAAGATTGGCAAGATATCTTAGCGTTTAATCAGCTAGATTCATTTGAAGCATTGTGGACTTTGGATATTGAATGGTTCGAGCCACCTAATTTTAGGAGAGGCGGTTGGAGTGGTGCCTCTCGCTTCGTATTGAAGCGTCCTGATGGTGGAGAGGTGGGCGTTTTTATAAAGCGTCAACAAAACCATAAAGGTGCCAGTTTGCGTCATCCAATCAAAGGGGAGCCGACCTTTGGTATTGAAATGCGAAATATTTTACGCCTACAAAAAATTGGTGTGCCATCGCTAACGCCAATTTACTATGAGCAACGTAAACAAGGTGGTGATTTGCAGGCCATATTAATGACGAAAGAGCTGCAGGGTTATGAGCCGTTGGATGTATTGCTACAGAAGTGGGGGCAAAGTGGCTGGCCGGCTTTATCGGCAGGACGTGCAGAATTGATTTCTCAAATGGCAAAAGCCATTGCTTTGCTACATCAACATCGTTTTCAGCATCACGGTTTATATACAAAACATGTTTTTGTACAGTGGAACTCAGGGGCACCAAAAATCTGTTTAATTGATTTGGAAAAAATGCGTGGCAACTTTAATGCAAAACTCGCTATGCGTCGTGATTTATACACTTTTTTTAAAGACTTTGGGGTTCACCGATTAACGGATCAAATGCGGTTTTTATTGCAGTACTTAGGTGACGCACGTTTAACGCCTGCTGCGAAACGGATATGGAAAGAGTTGCATAATAAGGCGAGGAAGAAGCAAGCGCATTTATTTAAGACGTGATTTTATTTTAGCTTTTTAAATGTCTGGCTGATCACTGAGTCTAAGGATTGTTGCAAGTTCGTTTTGACTTCATCCTTCATCTCTTCAGCTAAAATAGCGATGGAGTCCTGTAACGTTCTAAAGATGGCTTTCTCGATGACGCTGTCTAATTCTTTTTCTACGGCTTCCATGATGTGTGCTTTTAGTTGATCTTCACTAATGTGTTGAGTTGTCTCGGTACCGTCGTTAGAAAGCGCCTCATCAATTTCATTGCAAGGAAAAACAACTTCTTCTAGAACGGGTACGTCATCATGTTGGTCTGTCATTTTGATGTCTTCATATTTTGAAATAGAAAGAAAAGGTTGCGAAATCAGGTGTACCTTAATAGATTAGTTCATCACCTTGGAAATGGTAAGGTGGCAAGCTAGATACATAATAATAACATGATTTTTTAATAAAACTAATGAATCTTTCCCGATTACTAAAACTCGGAATGCTCGATAAAGCGTATTTTTTAGCGGCGCTAGATCAATTAACGTGTATCCCCGTCTCAGAGGTGGATCGTTCCGAAAAAACGTCGGCATATGCCGTGCTTGCTTATCCTGCGGTTGGTGGTTTGATCGGGTTGGCAATGCTATTGCCTATGTTGCTCCTGTCTTCGTCGCCAGCGTCTATTGTGGCGATTGTTGGGGTTGTGATTAGTGTCATTATGAGTCAAGGAAGGCACATTCAGTCATTGGCAGAGGCTGTTTTGTATTGGCAGAGGAAGTCCTCTGGTGGCAGTGATGACCCAAATCAAATGACCGCAGTGTTGACGTATGTGATGGTCATTTTGCTGTTGATTAAGTATGCCGCATTAATGGCGATTAGTGAGCAGCAAAGCTGGGGCGTGATCATTATGGCGCCAGTGATTGGTCGGTCGGCGCTCATGATGTTTGCACTGTCTACGCCGACTGTGGGGGGTGAGCGTGCGTTGGCGCAATATCAAAATCTGCCGAAAATGCGAACCCGTATGATGCTTGGCATGGTTGTTTTGGCTAGCTTGGTACTGCTAGGTGGGGATATATGGGGGGTCTTGCTCGTGACATTGGCCATCTTTTATATCTTAAGGCATCACGCCATTCAACAATTTGGTGGTGTTACACCTGCAATGAAAAATGGGATGGTTGAGCTGTTAGAAACGGCAACGCTATTTGTCGCTTGTCTATAAAGTCGTGTTTACCCAATTATTGATGAGATATAACAATGGATATTGAATTAATTTCTTTGCCTGAAAAATTTAGCGCAAGTGTGGCACGGCATGCTGAACAAATCGCGATGCGAATGGAGGGGCAGCAGTGGTCCTTCCGGCACTTTGGTGAGCAGTCAAACCGGGTGGCAAGCGGCTTGAAGGCACTGGGTGTGAGTAAGGGTGATAGGGTTGCGTTGTACTGCATTAATTCAGAAGCATTTGTGGTGGCTTATTTCGGTATTTTGAAAGCGGGTGCAACTGTGGTGCCCATTAATTTGCTACTGACCCCAAGGGAAATCACATACATATTAAAAGATGCTGACGTTAACCTGATGATTTTTCATGCGCTATTTGAAGAAAAAGTGAATGTTGTTAGAGGTGATGTAGAAGGGTTAAGACAAACAATTTCAATAGGGGAGGCTGAGTCAGGTGTTTCTTGGCAAACACTGTTGGAAACACAAGCAAGTAATATTGCAATGTCATGGAACCCCAAAGATGATGTAGCCGTCATTATTTATACCTCGGGGACGACCGGCTACCCCAAAGGCGCCATGTTAACGCATTATAATTTGGTGGCAAATACAACCTGTGTGATGCCGGCGCTCAAATTACAGCCAGGAAAAGATGTCATTTTATTAGTGTTGCCGATGTTTCATGCTTTCGCTGCTACTGTTGGCATGTTAACGCCGTTGCTGAATGGCTTAACCATTGCACCGCTGGCAAAATTTGAGCCGAATTTGGTGGCACAAACCATTGAGGCAGAAGGTGTAACGGTCTTTTTGGGGGTGCCAAGTATGTACAATGTTTTACTTAAGCTCCCGGAAGAGGCGACCCGTAAAATAAAGCGATTACGCTACTGTGTGTCGGGTGGGGCTGCAATGCCTGTTGAAATGATGAACCGATTTGAGGCGCGTTTTGGCGTGCCAATACATGAAGGGGATGGTCCGACAGAATGCTCCCCTGTGACCTCAGTAAACCCAATCGATGCTGAGCGAAAAGCAGGTTCTATTGGTTTGCCGATCCCAAATGTCGAAATGAAGATTGTTGATGATAATGGCGCTGAAGTTGAGCATGGTGTGATTGGTGAAATATGTGTACGAGGACCCAATGTGATGAAGGGGTACTTGAATCAGCCAGAGCAAACAGCCGAATCTTTTTTTGGGGACTGGTTTCGTACCGGAGATTTAGGGAGCGAAGATGATGATGGTTACTTTTTTATTGTTGACCGTAAAAAAGACATGATTATTGTCAATGGGATGAATGTCTACCCTCGGGTGGTGGAAGAAGTTTTATATATGCACCCCAGTATTTCTGAGGCTGCCGTGATTGGCGAGCCCAGTGAGAGCCATGGTGAGATACCAATCGCTTATGTTGCGTTGAAAGACGGATATGAGGGCACGGCATCAAAAGAAATTAGAGCGTTTTGCCGAGAAAATCTGGGGGCACATCAAGTGCCTAAAAAAGTGCATTTTATGGCTGATTTGCCTAAAAATGCCGCAGGGAAAATAGTAAAAAGAGCGTTACGTAAAGACGGTGAAATCGAGCGTGGTATTGTTTGAGCCAACATTAGGGCGCTTCTTTGTTTTTAAAAATAAAGAAGTAATACAAACTGCACAACAGGCAAAGGTAGCCAAAGCATAGCCAGCCTACGATGCCATCATAGCTGCCGACGAGGTAAGCATACTCACCTAGTTTGTTGGAGTCGGTGACATCCTTTGTTGTTTTGATGACCATGACCCAGCCTGCATGAATGCCAATGCATTGAGCGATATTGCCCTTGTTTGCGCGAACCAAAGATAAAAACAGGCCAACGGTTAGTAGGGCAAGAAATGAATCTAAGTTACTGAGTTGAAAAATATTACCTGCAATTTGGCTAAGCACATCAAAACCCGACCAGGGGCTAGCTGAGTCAACTTCCACGCCTTTGCTTTTAATGAAGTGCACACCAGAATAAAGCACCGCGGTTAGCACAATCGCAGCCAGTAAAGAGGTGCTACGTTGTATCCCTGCGAACATAACACCTCTGAAAAACGTTTCTTCAATGAGCGCAACGAGGGTGCCTATGCATAAACTAATGAATAGGGTTTTGATAATGTGGGTAAATGAAAAATTAAAATCAGGATCGAGTATGCGGATTTCTAGTAGTAAAATCATGGCAGATAAAATGCATAAAGTGACTATGCCAATGCCAAGCCCGGAGATGAACTGCTGGCTGAAGTGATTTAAATTTAAGGTGTAACCAGCATCGTTCTTGTTATTAAGGTGAAATATCCGCAAAAAATAGATGAGCGATAGGGTGGCGATGAGCTTGCCGACTTTGGTGACCAATTTTTCAACCGGAATATCCGTGGCTAAATGAATGGGGTAGGCAAATGCTGCGCCAATGAGTAAGGCGGAGATTAAAAAAAAGGTAAAGGCCAAAAATATTTTCATATCGGGTTCAATAATATGGGAAAGACTTCTTTAGTATATAGTTTAATGAAGGCTTTGCACTTTTGTACGTTTGAAGGAATAAAGGCAGTCTCTCTGTTGAGGTTACGGTGTGGATAGGTTAGATGGATGATCGGTATAATTTGAAACAATTTTGGCACCCAAAATTTTGGGGGGTATGGAGTATGTTAAGTACTTTGTACCTAGTCGCAAAATTGCCATATCGACTACAAATGGGGTTAGGTGCTGGCCTAGGTTGGTTGATGTATCGGGTGATGCCGATTCGAAAACATTTTGCAGAAGTTAATATTGGCCTGTGTTTTCCTGAGTTAAGTGAGGTTAAGCAGGCAAAACTTGTGCGAGATCACTTTGACTCATTTGGCAAAGCGACAATTGAAACTGCAATGGCATGGTGGTCGTCAGACCGGCAGTTGGCAAAATTGGTCAGTATAAAAGGGTTGGAGCACCTTAAATCAGCTCAAGCATCAGGGCAGGGTGTGTTAATGCTGAGTGCACACTTCACCACCTTAGAGCTTGGTGGGCGGCTACTGGCATTAACCCAACCTTTCCAAGTGTCGTATAAAGCGCATAAAAAGAAACCCCTGTTCAATGAAGTGATGCTTCGAGCAAGAGAGCGGCGCTTTCAAAAAGCAATCTCAAGTAAGCAGCCTAGAGATATGATCAAGAGTTTAAAAGGCGGCAACATATTGTGGTATGCCCCAGATCAAGATTACGGTCGAAAGCAGTCCGTCTTTGCGCCTTTTTTTGGTGTCCCGGCCATAACGTTAACGAGTACGGCTCGAATTGTAAAAATGACCAACGCACTGGTTGTGCCGTTTTATGTGCAGCGCTTGCCCAATGGCCAGGGTTATCAGTTAATTATTGAGCCAGCACTTAGTGCCTTTCCTGCAGGAGATGACTTGGTGGATGCAGCCGCAATAAACGCGTTGATTGAGCGCTGGGTTAGGTTGGTGCCAGAGCAGTATCTATGGGTGCATAGGCGTTTTAAAACCAGGCCAGTAGGTGAAGCAAAATTTTATCGGCCGAAAAAAAAGAAAAAGCAGAAACTGATTTAAGCACTGGAAAAAAGCAGATAAGCAGGGTAAGATTCTGATCTCTTGCTGCTCGCGGCAAGAACTTCTTGAAAATTGTTTCGAATTTAGGAACAATGTCACCCGGATTGGAGTGCTAGCATGAATATGCTAATCTCTGATTGTTGTAAAATAGCTGTGCGAAAGTGGCGGAATTGGTAGACGCGCTGGATTTAGGTTCCAGTGGGGCGACCCGTGAGAGTTCAAGTCTCTCCTTTCGTACCAACTTTACATCTTTAAAAAATTTATGTGCAATCTCATATTCATCAATCCTAATCTAGGTTTTGGTGTCTTTGTGCTGTTGTGCTATCCCATTACTGCGCTGTATGAGGTGAACAAATGCAAGTTTCGGTTGAAACAACGGAAGGTCTTGAGCGGAAAATGACGGTCGAGTTACCGAAAGATGAAATTAATCAAGAGATTGGTAAACGCTTACAAGACTTGGTTAAAAAGGTAAAAATCAACGGTTTTAGACCAGGCAAAGTACCTTTGAGTGTTGTGAAGAAACGCTATGGTGGCTCAGTTCGTCAAGAAGTAATGAGTGATCAAATTCAAAACTCTTACTATCAAGCGCTTCAGCAAGAAAAATTGAAAGCAGCCGGCTATCCAAAAATTGATGTTAGCGAAGATAACGAGTTTGCCTATACCGCTGTATTTGAGGTGTACCCAACCGTCAAACCTGCGGATATGAAGGGCGCTGAAATCGAGAAGCAAACAGCATCAGTTTCTGATGTTGATGTTGACAACATGGTTAATAAGTTACGAGAGCGTAGTGCCTCTTGGAATGCGGTTGAGCGTGAAGCTGCAGATGGCGATCAGGTAGATGTTGATTTTAAAGGCACCATTGAAGGTGAGACCTTTGAAGGTGGTGAAGGGTCTGGCATGAAAGTTAAGCTTGGCTCTAAGCAAATGATTGCTGGTTTTGAGGATGGTTTAATTGGCAAGTCTGCAGGTAACTCGATGACTTTAGATTTAACCTTCCCAGAAGATTATCATGCAAAAGATCTTGCAGGTAAGCCTGTACAGTTTGAAATCACCCTAAATGCGGTTGAAGAAGTGGAACTGCCTGAAGTAGATGAGGCATTCATGAAATCATTGGGTGTTGAGAGTAATGATATTGATGCGTTCAAAATTGAAATTCGTCAAAATCTTGAGCGTGAATTAGAGCAAAAATTAAGCGAAAAAATCAAAAACCAAGTGATGGATTTATTAGTTGAGAAAAACCCCATTGATTTACCTTCAGGCTTGGTTGAAATGGAGATTGATGCGTTAATTACTCAAACTAAATCTATGTCTCAAATGTCTGGTGATATTGAGCTCCCAAGAGAGATCTTTAAAGAGCAAGCAAGTCGTCGCGTTGTGATTGGACTGGTACTTTCTGAAATTGTGAACGACAATGATATAACAGTTGATCAAGATGCTGTGCAGGCGAAAATTGCCAGCTTTGCTGAAAGTTATGAAAATCCTCAGCAAATGATTGATTACTATAATGAGAATGAAGAGCAGCGTCGCAACGTGGAAACACTTGTCCTTGAAGAGCAAGTGGTTGACTGGGTGATGGGGCAAGCTAATATTACTGAGAAGGCTGTAGATTTTGACTCTGTTGTAGATTCAGCTGGTAATGCGTAATCGCTTAAGGTAACTCAATGTTTGAAGATGAATTAATAAAAAGAAGAGCAGAAACGAAGAATATTTCTATTTTTGAAGAGACCCCTCGTGGGCCTCGTCACTGGGATTTATTTGATAAACTCCTGAATGAGCGGGTTATATTTTTGGTGGGTGAGGTGAATGATGCAATGGCATACTATGCAGTTGCTCAATTGTTATACCTTGAGTCTGACAACCCAGATAAAGATATCCATGTTTATATTAATTCACCAGGCGGTGTCGTTACTGCGGGTTTGTCGATTTATGACACGATGCAGTTTATAAAACCAGATGTCAGTACTATTTGTATGGGGCAGGCAGCTAGTATGGGTGCTTTGTTGCTAGCGGGTGGTGCTACTGGTAAGCGTTATAGTTTGCCTCACTCTCGGGTTATGATTCATCAACCATTAGGTGGGTTTCAGGGTCAAGCGACGGATATTGAAATTCACGCCCAAGAGATTATGAAAGTTAAAGAGCGTCTAAATGGAATCTTAGCGCATCACACAGGCAAGTCAGTTGAGACTGTCAAGCAGGATACAGAGCGTGATAATTTTATGAGCGCTGAAGAATCTGTTGCCTATGGTTTGATCGACAAAGTCTTAGACAAGCGTTTAGACGAAGCGTAAAGAGGGTTAAAAAATGGCCGACGATAAAGATGACGACAAAGATGACGGTAAACTACTGTATTGTTCGTTTTGTGGTAAAAGCCAGCATGAAGTTCGTAAATTAATCGCTGGACCTTCGGTATTTGTGTGTGACGAATGTGTTGAGTTATGCAATGACATTATTCGTGAAGAAATGCAGGAAAATGCCGGTACGCCTTCAAGTGAATTGCCTAAGCCTTATGAGATAAATGAAGGCTTGTTTGAGTATGTGATAGGACAAGAGAAAGCGAAGCGTGTTTTATCTGTTGCTGTTTACAATCACTATAAGCGATTGAAGGCAACGGGGAAAAAAGGCGACGTTGAAATTTCAAAAAGTAATATTTTGCTGATTGGGCCAACAGGTTCAGGTAAAACATTATTGGCGGAAACGCTTGCTCGTATGCTGAATGTGCCTTTCACTATTGCCGATGCGACAACACTGACTGAAGCAGGTTATGTTGGTGAAGATGTTGAGAATATCATTCAAAAGTTATTGCAGAAATGTGATTACGATGTAGAAAAGGCGCAGACAGGTATCGTCTATATCGATGAGATTGATAAAATTTCTCGTAAATCAGATAACCCCTCAATTACACGAGATGTTTCTGGTGAGGGCGTACAGCAAGCATTGCTAAAACTGATTGAAGGTACTGTTGCTTCTGTTCCACCTCAAGGTGGTCGTAAGCATCCTCAGCAAGAGTTTTTGCAAGTGGATACATCCAATATTTTATTTATTGTTGGTGGTGCGTTTGCAGGGCTTGATAAAGTCATTAAAAATCGCTCAGAGCAAGGTGGAATTGGTTTTTCTGCTGAAGTGAAGAGTAAAGATGACAGTAAAAATATTGGTGAAGTGTTTAAAGAAGTTGAGCCAGAAGATTTGATTCGTTATGGCTTGATTCCTGAATTTGTTGGTCGATTACCTGTGATTGCAACACTCGAAGAGTTGGATGAAGAGGCATTGGTCACGATTCTTGTGAAGCCTAAAAATGCACTCACAAAGCAGTATCGACGATTGTTCGATATGGAAGATGCTGAATTAGAGTTTACTGATGACGCATTAAAAGCCGTTGCGAAAAAGGCAATGGAGCGTAAAACAGGTGCTCGTGGTTTAAGAACGATTCTTGAGCAAATTTTATTGGATGTGATGTATGACTTGCCATCAACTGATAATGTGAGCAAAGTCGTTGTAGATGAGTCGGCCATTAATGGTGAGTCTAAGCCATACATGGTTTTTGATGAAGCGGACAAAAAAGCAGCCGCATCTGATTAAGGTCGTTAGTAATGAACCCCTTCGTTAGGAGGGGTGTATCCCAACAAGTTATACCCAAATAAAAAAATAATAATAAATTACGGTTGAAAATAATAACAAAGCCCCCCATATTTAACTAATCGCTCCCGAAATATAGGTTGAAGCCTGTATTTTTGTAAACTGCGCTACCATTTTATGGGTGACGGTGAAAAATTGCCCATTTCAATTGCCAAAAGAGGTCTCTGCATGGCTCAAAATGATACCAACGAGGTGTTAACCACCGAAATTCCATCTTCGGTACCTGTGTTACCGTTACGTGACGTGGTTGTATACCCACATATGGTCATCCCTTTGTTTGTTGGTCGGGAGAAATCCATTCGTGCTTTGGATGCTGCAATGCAGTCGAACAAGCAAATTTTATTGGTCGCGCAAAAAAGTGCTGATGTTGATGATCCAGGAATGGGGGATATGCATCAAATAGGTGCCTTGTCGAGTATTTTGCAGCTATTGAAATTACCTGATGGCACAGTGAAAGTATTGGTAGAGGGTAGTCGGCGAGCTGAAATTAAGGGCCTTGAAGAAGAGGATGAGTATTTTTCTGCCTCGATCGATGTTTTGGTGGATGGGGAAGAGGATGAGCGCGAAATTGAAGTATTGATGCGCTCAATATTGTCGCTGTTTGACCAGTATGTAAAATTGAATAAAAAAGTACCGCCTGAAGTTTTAACCTCATTGGTCAGTATTGATGATCCTTCTCGGTTAGCGGATACCATTGCTGCACACATGGCATTGAAGCTTGATGAAAAGCAGGTTGTACTAGAAATAGGCAGTATTATTGGTCGCCTAGAACATTTGATGGGCTTGATGGATGGTGAAATTGATATCCTTCAAATGGAAAAACGCATCCGTGGTCGTGTAAAGCGTCAGATGGAAAAAAACCAGCGCGAATATTATTTGAATGAGCAAATGAAAGCCATTCAGAAAGAGCTGGGCGAGATGGATGATGTGCCTAATGAAGTGGATGACTTAGCGGCAAAAATTGAAGAGGCAGCAATGCCGAAAGATGCAGCTAAAAAAGCGACGTCTGAATTAAATAAGCTGAAATTGATGTCACCTATGTCAGCAGAAGCCACAGTCGTGCGTAACTACATTGATTGGTTGGTCTCCTTACCGTGGAAAAAACGCAGCAAAATTTGTCGTGATTTAACGATTGCTGAGGAAGTGCTCGAAGAAGAGCATTTTGGTTTAGAGAAAGTAAAAGAAAGAATACTGGAGTATTTGGCTGTACAGCAGCGAGTTAAAAAATTAAAAGGGCCCATTTTGTGTCTGGTCGGGCCTCCTGGTGTGGGTAAAACGTCTTTAGGGAAGTCTATTGCTAGAGCGACTGGTCGAAAGTACTCGCGTATGTCACTTGGTGGGGTCAGGGATGAGGCTGAAATACGCGGTCATCGTCGGACATATATTGGTTCGCTGCCGGGTAAAATTGTACAAAACTTGGCTAAAGTTGGCGCGCGTAATCCGTTATTTTTGCTGGATGAGATTGATAAAATTTCAACAGATTTCCGTGGGGACCCATCGTCAGCGTTATTAGAAGTGTTAGATCCAGAGCAAAACCATACTTTTGCCGATCACTATTTGGAAGTCGATTTTGACTTGTCTGATGTGATGTTTGTGGCTACAGCGAATACGATGAATATACCTGGGCCTTTGCTGGATAGAATGGAAGTGATTCGTCTTTCGGGGTATACCGAGGATGAAAAAATCAACATTGCGATAAAGTATTTAATCCCTAAGCAGCTTGAGGCGAATGGCTTAAAAGATACTGAAATTGCCATTGGTGAAAGTGCTGTTAGAGATACCATCCGGTTTTACACCAGAGAAGCGGGTGTGCGTGGCTTAGAGCGGGAAATGTCTAAGTTGTGTCGTAAGGTTGTTAAATCTATTTTGCTTGGTAAAAAAGCAGAGGCCAAGAAAATTACCGTGACCTCGCGAAATGTTGAAAAATATTTAGGCGTTAAGCGCTTTAGATATGGTTTGGCTGAGGACTACGATCAAGTTGGTCAGGTCACCGGTTTGGCTTGGACAGAGGTGGGTGGTGAATTGTTGACGATTGAATCTGCCATTTTGGATGGTAAGGGCCGTTTGACACACACCGGTCAGCTGGGCGATGTCATGCAAGAATCTATTCAGGCTGCAATGACTGTTGTGCGTAGTCGTTCGAAAGTGCTTGGCATCGAGTCAGATTTTTACCAAAAATATGACATGCATGTTCATGTGCCTGAAGGTGCAACGCCAAAAGATGGGCCAAGTGCCGGTGTAGCAATGTGTACCTCTCTGGTGTCTTCGCTAACTCAGATTCCCGTTCGTGCGGATGTCGCAATGACAGGTGAGATTACACTGCGAGGTGAAGTATTGCCAATAGGTGGGTTGAAAGAAAAGCTATTAGCAGCTCACCGTGGTGGTATTAAGACGGTTGTTATTCCTTATGAAAATGAGCGTGATCTTGCAGAAATTCCGCGTAATATTAAACAAAGTTTGGAGATAAAACCGGTAAGGTGGATTGATGAAGTCTTAGATATTGCCTTGCAGCGAACGCCTAAAGTGGTGCCTGATGATGAGGTGAGCGCAAAAGATGGGGATTCGTCTTCAGCAAAAGGTGACGATGGTAACGATTCTCTGCATCACTAAAAAAGAAGTGAATTGATTGGTGCTTTTATAGTGCTGTTAATTCTGAAAAGCCTGAGCTAAAAAAGCTCAGGCTTTTGTCTTTGTAGAAATAATTGTATTGGGGTTGAATTTTCTCTTGGGCTTTAAAAGTCTGTATGCTAGGATAAATCACGTTTTAAGGCACTTCGATAAAGTCTAATGAACGAGTATGATATAAAAGCTTTCTCGATAGGGAGCTGTATAAAACAACAACAAATGTAACTTGGGAGAGTAAAAGGATGAACAAAGCTGAATTAGTTGATAGTATCGCAGAAGGTGCATCATTAACTAAAGCTGATGCCAAGCGTGCACTAGATGCAATGTTAAGCACTGTTTCTGATGCGTTAAAGGATGGCCAGCAAGTTGCTTTAGTAGGGTTTGGTACTTTTTCTGTACGTGATCGTGCTGAAAGAACTGCTCGTAATCCTCGTACGCAAGAAATCATTAAAATCAACGCCTGTAAAGTTCCTGCATTTAAAGCTGGTAAGGCGTTAAAAGATGCTGTAAACTAGCGTTCTTCAGATTCGGGTGCTTAGCTCAGCTGGGAGAGCATCGCCCTTACAAGGCGAGGGTCGTAGGTTCGATCCCTACAGTACCCACCAGAATTGGAGTGGTAGTTCAGTTGGTTAGAATACCGGCCTGTCACGCCGGTGGTCGCGGGTTCGAGTCCCGTCCACTCCGCCAAAATTATCTGCCCTATGATCGTAGGGCAGATTCTTATTTTTTCAACATCGTTAGTCCTCCTTATTATTTGGTAAAATCATGCTGCAAGATATTAGAGAGCGCGCGCAGGGCTGGATTGCCTGGGTTATTGTTTTTATTATCTCCATTCCGTTTGCATTATGGGGTATTCAGAGTTATTTAGGTGGTGGCGGCAACACTGATGTCGCAACATTAGATGGCGAAGGCATTAATGGTGCTGAGTATCGTAATGCGAAAACAAGGTTAAGAGAAGAGTTGCCAGAGCAATTTCCAGATACCTTTATTCAACAATTAGCGTTAGAGCGTGTGATTAACCAGCGTCTGATGAATGTTGAAATTCAAAAGCAAAACTACCAAATAAATAGTCAGGATATTCGGGAAGCGATTGCACAAACACCTAATTTTATTAAAGACGGAAAGTTTAATTACGAATTGTATAACTCCGTTTTGTCTTCTGCGGGCTTAAATGCTGGCCAGTATGAGTCACAAATCAGGCGTCAAGCAATATTGGCCCAGTTTAAAGGGGGCTATGTTGATACCGCCTTTGTAACTGATGATGAGTTAAAAGCCTATATCAAGATAAGTCAGCAAAAGCGTGATTTTAGTTTTGTATTAATTTCTTCGGAACAATTTGAAGCAGGTATTATGCCTTCTGAAAGTGCTGTTTCTACTTATTATGACAAGAATAAGTCACGCTATATGCAGGCTGAGCGTGTTCAAGCTGAGTATGTCGCTGTACGCCGCAGTGAAATCATGAAAACGATTGATCCAAGTGAAGATCAGCTGCAAAAATTGTTTGAAACAGAGGCGGAATCTTTAGGGCGAATTGAGTCTAGAAATACCAGTCATATTTTTGTTGCGATTGAAGATGCTGACAATGTTGACTCAAAAGCTGCCGCACTTGTAAAAATAACGGCGTTATCTGGGCGAATTAATTCGGGTGAGTCTTTTGCTGATGTTGCTAAATCTGGCTCCGAAGATGTTTCAGCAAGTAATGGTGGATTTATTGGCTTTTTAACCAGAGATGATGATACTCAAGATCCGAAATTTTTAGAGGCTGCTTTTGCGTTAGACGTAAACCAGGTCAGTGAGGTTGTTGAGTCTGGTTTTGGTTATCACTTAATTCAAGTGTCTGAGATTAAGGATAATGAGTTAACTTTTGAAAGCGCGAGAGATGAGTTATTAAAAATGCACCGTGAGCAAGAAGTGGGTGTGGTATATGATGCAGCCATTAAGTCACTAGAAGATTTTACTTACTCTGATGGCGCAGAAGAAGCTGAGCGAGGAATGGCTGAAGCGGCGGAAAGTTTAGGTGTTAAAGTTGTAAATTCTGGCTGGGTTACCCAATCGGGAGGCGCAGGTGTTGTAGCAAGTTCGAAGGTGGTTCTTGATCAAATTTTTGACCCTGAATTTATTCAAGGTGGCAATAACAGCACCATTCTGGAGGTGTCACCTGATTTGGCGATTGTGATTCGGGTAACGGAACACGAAGAAGCGGCACCATCTCCATTGTCTGAAGTAGAGGCGCAAATAAAACAAAAATTAGTGGCTGATGAAGCTGCAAATAAAGCGCTTGAGCTAGGTGTTAAATATAAAAGTGAGTTAACGGATGGTCTGAGTTTGACTGACCTTGTTGCTAAATATAATTTAACGCTAGAAACGAAAAAAGATATTGATCGTAAAAGCTTAGATGTTCCTAGTGATGTTCGTAATGAAGCGTTTAAAGTGATGATGAATAAGGAAGGGAGTGCTAAGCCTGTGGGTACTGCCGTGAGTGAAGGATATGTCATTATCAGTTTAGAGCAGGTTACTGATGCAGATGTGGAAGAAGAGGTGCTCGACTTCCATCGTGAGTCATTAACGGAAGCTTTTGCAAACCGTGAGTTTGCGGATGTCATGAAAAATATTCGTGATAATACTGAAGTTGAAACTTTTCCGAATAATTTTTAATGTATGCGGGTAGCAGCTTTCTATAGCTGTTACCCTTTATTCTTGAAAAACACGCGTCTCTTTCTGAGGTGTGTTCAAAGTTAAATCCTTTTTTATGTGTTGCTTGGTTTATGGCTGGCAATTTAGGTGCTTACATCAAGCCTGAATTCGTATGATAAGTGCATGACCTCTGGTCGTAGCTAAATAAAAACACCTATAGAGTAAAGTAAGACTCAGGTGTAAAGTAATAAGCTACCAAACACATTACAGAGGCCAATA
>JABHGC010000069.1 GCA_018672285.1 Methylococcales bacterium | reverse complement strand
AATTAAATTCCGATAACCCTCGTGCAAAGCGATAAATGGCATCATCAACCATCCTTGCGACAGGATAAAACTTTTGCTTAGGTGAGCCCGACCGTTTAAACATTTTATTGATGTGCATCCCCAGACTAATGCACTCAGCATCATCCATTTCTATCAAGTCATACTCTTCAAGTGTTTGGCGCACCCACGCCTCAGCATCACTAACATGCCCATTTACACTCAAATCGGTGTTCTTAAACCATGAATAGGTTCGTTCTGTTTGCTTGTATTGTTGCAACACCGCCTCAATGTCCATTTCAGTTATTGCCCCACTCTCTATCATTAGAGGAATGATTTCTTCGCCCAACCTCCACTCAAATGTGAGCTCAAATTCAGTTTGGGTTGGTGGAGCTTCAAAGGGAATTAACAGGGTATACCGACTATACGCCTCAACTGCAATAACGGTATAAGGCCCTTCTCTACAATAAGACCCCCGTTTGCCAAGGTTCTTAATCAGGTGACACTGCCATGATACGGTGCGCCGGTTGGATTCTAGTGATTGAACCCCTATTTTTTTACCGTCAGGACTTGGTATTCGAGGTAAATCCAATTTTAACCATTTTGCAAAAGCATTGGTTGATGAAATAAGGATATTCATAGTGTACCTCCTACCCACAAAACCTCGCCAACAATGGGAATACCACCTACTTTATCCTTATTGAAGGACTCTACTGCAAACCCATTTTGATCACCATAAGGAAACCTGTTCTTTACATCGACCGAACCATCTAAGCGCTTTTGAATCAACCTGAGCTTGATTTCATTAAAGTAATTGATCACATACACCGCGTTATCACGTAAGTTTTGATTCAAGTCTGTCAGCACTTTAGGTGTTCTAACCAATAACACGTCCTCTTTATTAATCCGAGGAGCTAATTCATTGTCATGTGCCACCAAAATCACTAACTCACCTATCGGCACGTTAAGCTGCTGTAGCCAATCTTTTTGAAAGGACAAGTACTCACATTGCTCAACCTTAAGTTGACGATCATCTGTCACCTCACTGCTGTCATATACAGGGATACCAATAAAGTCGCCCTCAATTTCAATTGACTTCCCAAAGGGAGATTCTTGACTGTGACTGGCACTCACTCGGTAAACGGTACTCCAATCTCCCTGAATGACCGAATCATCAGATGTTAACCATTCTACTGGAGCCCTTGTCAGCTCAGAGATAACACTCAGTTGATCTGATCTAGGAGTCACACGCTTATCTGGATTGCGATTCTCCCAATTGGCGACCGCCGCTTTACTTATAATAGGGTTACACGACTTCCCAATTTGCTCTTGTGAGACTTTACTAAAAAGTCGAGCCGCACGTATGCGCTGCCACATTTCACTTTTTTCATTTTTTTTCACGATTATTTCTCTTTCCAAGCATTTGATTTCGCACAGCATAACGCAGAACCAAAGTTGACATCAAGTAAATTAGTTGATTTCACTCTTGATTTTAAAGTTTCAATTGACTTAAAATCAACTCACAAAATCCACTCTCTGCAGGAAGCAACTTATGCACTCTATCGAAAAGTCCCAACTTAATAACACGCATCAAGTATTTTTAGCCGCTCAAAACATGACACCTACACCTGAAAAACAGTTGTGGGCAGCCGTATTAAGGCAGGCGATTCAAGACCTTAAAAAATTACACCGCCAAATGTTAAAGACGCCTTACGTGGTCAGTGATAAAAAATTCAAGCGTGAAGCGCGCTGCCTACAATATTATTTTACAACCAATGATGTTTACGATGGCGGCCTACATTTTATTTGCTTCTATCTCAATTTAGAAGCTGAGAATGTTCAACTTAAAATAGCAGCCCAATACCTGAACTCTATTATGGAACGTATTAAACGGGTAGAAATGGCGCATTAATGTCATGAGCTTCTATTTTAACCTTATGACTGCTTACTCAGAAGCGTTGATTTTAACCGATTCAATAATGAAGCTTGGGTTGCGTCCTTTTTTAGGATGGCCTCTTTCATACCTAAGTCAATTGAATCGGCGATAAGTAGATAATACACCATAACAGGCTGAGTTTGCCCTTGCCTATATAGGCGAGCGTTGAACTGCTGCACCAACTCAAGCGACCATGACAAACCAAACCAGACAATAATATGTCCACCACTCTGCAAATTTAATCCATGGCCAGCGCTTGCAGGATGTGCGATTAATAATTTTATCTCTTTTTTGTTCCATCGATTGATCACATTTTTATCGTCTTTGATATCAACTGCATATTTGAATCGCTGCTTAATTCTCTCTTTATCGCTGATATAATTGTATGCGACTAAAACAGGTTTACCTGCTGCAGCTTCAAGAATGTCATCTAATGCATCCAATTTTAAGGCGTGAATGTTGTGTGTTTTGGTCTCTGCATATACGGCACCATTACAAAACTGACGCAATTTATTGGTTTTTGCTGCAGCGTTAGCAGCCGTTACTTTATCCTCTTCCAGTTCGAGTAATAACTCAGACTCAAGCGTACTGTATTGTTCTTTTAATGCATCGGGCAATTTGATCAAAATATCCCGCTCAATAAAATCTGGTAACGATAAATAATCCTCTGACGCCAATGTTAAACAGATATCCTGCAATTTTTGTTCGATTTTACCCTTAGCATTCTGCCGAATGGTCCAGCGATACCCTGAATAATCCTGCTCAAAATATCGAGACTGATAGGCATAAAAGGTTTTTCCTAACCTTGCGCCTTGATCCAACAGGTATATTTGCGACCACAAATCTAGCAACCCGTTACTGGCAGGCGTTCCTGTGAGCGCGACGAGGCGATCAATAAAGGGCAGCACTTTGGATAAAGCTTTAAATCTGATTGCCTTGGGGTTTTTAAAACTGGATGACTCATCAATGATGACACAATCATATGGCCACTGTTTTTTCCAATAGCCCACCAACCAGGAAATCATCTCACGATTATCAAAGGTGTTCAGTCCTGCATTGGTGTTAAAACCGTTAATTTTAGAAATGTGTTTAAATCGTTGCTCAAAAGCGGCTAAAATATTATCCACTTGGGTTGCCATCACCGCATACTCACTTTGATGACCACACCGTCATCTTCAACGATTTTGCTCACCACATAAGTGTCACTGCCGACCACGATTAAATCCTCCTGTTTTGGTCTGTTTATGTCCTTTTTGCGAACAACAATATTCACCTCGTCATCCAGAACATGAGACTGAAAATTAACAGGGTCGTAAGTTGCACCCCGAAGAATGATCGCTCGACAGGTTTTGTTTGTGCCATCTTTAAATTGATAGCGCACACGCCTTCCCATCAATCGAAATACATCGTCTGTGGCTTTTTTGTCTAGCTGGTGTAGGTTCATTGTGAATGTTTTTCTTCAATGGCCAAAATTGCTCGACCTATTAGCTCAGGTATTTGTGGAACAACGGCATTGCCCAGTGCTTTTAATCGAGCCACTCGGTTGGGTAGCCCATCATCTCGGTGACAAATAGGGGGTTGAGTTGGTAATTTAAGGGATCTAAATCCTTCGGGATGAAAAAATGGTGTGCGACTCTGGGCACTTGATCCAGTCGCATTTTCCCTTTCTCTCGGGTTATCTTTTGACCGGGGCTGTCCTTCCAGTCGCGAGCATTGGGTGTTGGCCATAGATGTGGTTGTACAAACTCCCTCAGGTTGCTCGGTGCCGTTCTCCCTTTGCGGGTTGTTGCAAACTGCCTTTCCATCGCTTCTTTGCTCCTGATTGGGAGTGAGTCCATCGTGCTGGGCGTCGGAAACATCATCACCTGTTGGCTTAATCCGATTTGTGCAAGCCGGTTGGTTTTCTTGTCGTATACTCTCTGACCAATTTTCGGCTGCTGACCGTCCTTGCTCTTTAGCCTGCTCACTTTTATCCCTGGTTCCACTGCACTGGGTGTTCGCAATAACCCAAACTCTATCGCGTCGGTGGATGGCACCGACGGCACAAGCTGGAATAGCAACGATTGTGTTTCGTAACCTTCGGCTTCCAAGTCAGATAACACACTGTCGAGTCCCATGGGGATGAAACCAGCAACATTTTCAGCAATGACCCAACGTGGCCTGATTTCAGAGATAAGCCGTAGCATATACGGCCAGAGGTGACGGTCATCTGTCTCGCCTCTTTGCTTTCCGGCAACGCTGAATGGTTGGCATGGAAAGCCGCCACAGATGAGATCCACTTCTCCAGTTTGTTGTAATACTTCACGGCTATCAAGTCTCTTTATGTCGTTAAATATTGGAACATCAGGCCAGTGTTTTTTGAGAATTGATACTGGGTATTTCTCAACTTCACAAAAGCCAACTGCTGTCATTCCTGAACGTTCACACATACGCGCCAACCAATATCAGCCGAACCGCACCTGAGCTTTCACAGCAACGTAGTAGTGCAGGCATTACAGTCACCCTGCCCAGAAATCATGACATACCAAATCTGTTCAAAGTGTTTGTGCCGCAATTAACGCTATGGCTAAAAATACTCAGGGGGCATAAGAGCGAGAAGAATCAACTTAGTGAGGCGATACCATTTTGGCAGGGGTTAATACAAGCGGTAAACTGGCAAGGCAGTGACGCCAAATTAGCCTGTGACCCAATTACTCAGTTACTACAGCGGCAAGGTCCAAGGGTTACCTATCAAAGTACATGTAACCACATGCTCTACAGTAAACCTTGTGGGTTGGTTGCGGATGACTACAAAGAAATCATCACGGTTGAATCCGTTTCTGAATACACCATTCAGTCCTCATCGTTTAGAAAACAACCTGACGACTGGTATGCGCTTGGCTTTCTATCGCGTCAGAATGAAGACTTTAGAATGATCACAGAGCACAAAGGCGATACTGTAACTTT
>JABHGC010000165.1 GCA_018672285.1 Methylococcales bacterium | reverse complement strand
CTTCATGCTCATAAAATCAAGAACACTTGCACCTGCGTGAGTCCCTAGCTTATCTGCAAATTGATCAATCAAAGTACCTTTACTGGTATAATTGATAATATCTTCTTCGCCAATAATTTCTCGAGCGACGTAACCTGGGCTTGCAAATTCATCAATCAAGCCAAGCGCTTTAGCCTGTTCTCCTGTCCAAATTAAGCCTGTGAACAATTCATCGTTTTCTTTTAGCCGTTTACCACGCCCTTCTCGAACGCGATCAATGAATAATTGATGAATGTCTTCAAGCATCTTTTTAATGTGAACAACATCATCCTCTTTGACCGGTGTAAACGGGTCGAGGAAACCTTTGCTCTTACCTGCTGTATACAGGCGCCGCTCAACCCCCACTGTTTTCATGATTTCAGTCACGCCAAAACCATTCATCAAAACACCAATAGATCCGACCATGCTGGCTTTTTGTGCATAAATTTTATCGGCAGCAGCCGCAACATAATAACCACCCGAAGCACATAACTCACTCACAACGGCATATAACGGCACATCAGGGTATTTTTTTCGCAGGCGTTTAATCTCAGCGTAAATATATTCAGACTGAACAGGGCTACCACCAGGGCTATTGATTCTTAAAATAACCCCTTTAACGCCATCTGCTTTAAACGCTTTTTGTAAAGCGCCAACCACATCGTCGGCATTGGCAGGAGAGTCAGCTGAGATCAATCCATTTAAATCCACTAATGCCGTGTGCGCTTCAGTGCTAATGACATCGAGCTTTGGCGCGACAGCCACGCCAAGCAATATCAATAAATAAACGACAAAAAATAGCTTGAAAAAGATTCCCCATCGACGCGCTTTACGCTGCTCATCCACTGCGGAATAAACCATTTTTTCAATTAATGCACGTTCCCACTTAGCGGGGCCTTCATCAGACATACTCAATCCTTATAAAAGGGTTAATAAATGATCCAAGCGATCAATAATTGCGAGCGGGTTATGCCGTTTTAATTGCATCACATCATGCACACCAAAACTCACCCCAATTGAGGCCACACCAGCACTGCTTGCCATTTCCAGATCATACTCAGTATCCCCGACCATTAACGCCCTACTGGCGTCAACCTCAAGTGACTGTAATATGTGGTAAAGCATGGCAGGATCTGGCTTAGAGCCAGACTCATCAGCACATCTTGTCGTATGAAAAAAGGTTTGTAAAGCCGTTTGTTCAAGCACATCATCAAGCCCCCGGCGACTCTTCCCTGTGGCTACTGCAAGCTTATATTGCTGCGATTGCAACGTAGATAAAACGTTCTCAGCATGAGGAAATAAGCCTGACTGAATGTCACTTTCGTGATAGTGGAAACGATACCGATCAGCTAACTGAGCAACAAAGGTGTCATCTCTGCCAGGAAACAACTTTTCTACGGCCTCTTTTAAACCTAAGCCAATAATCTGCCGGGCCTGGTCATCCGCTACCGGCTGCAATTCCATGTCGAGTGCTGCTTGCTGAATGCAATAAACAATGTCATCAGCAGAGTCCATCAACGTACCATCCCAGTCGAAAACAATCAGATCATATTGACGCATTACCCAGGCAACCTCAGACCAAGCGCCTCAACGACCGCTGGTAGAGGGTCTGGCAAAGGTGCAACCACCTGATAAGTTTTGTCCAAAACGGTAAACTCCAAACTGTACGCATGTAAAAACAACCGGTTCAAACCCAATGTCTTTAAATCAGCATCAAAACCTGCATCCCCATATTTATCATCACCTGCAATAGCGTGACCACTGTGTTGCGCGTGCACTCTAATTTGATGCGTACGCCCCGTCACGGGTTTCGCTTTCACCAAACTGGCTCTGCCACTGACTTGTATCGGGCTAAATTCGGTTAAGGCAGGTTTTCCTTGCGGGGTTACACGCACTAAGCGCTCCCCACTCTGAACGGTATTTTTTAGGAGTGGCGCCTGCACCATAATTTTTTTCTTAGGCCAGCGCCCTTGCACCAACGTCCAGTACACTTTGTTCATTTGATTGTTTCGCAGCAACTCGTGCAGAGCGCGTAACATGCTGCGCTTTTTCGCAATGAGAATGCAGCCTGAGGTTGCACGGTCTAAGCGATGAACCAACTCCAACTCTTTACACTCAGGCATTAATGCTCTCATGCCTTCAATTAAGCCATATTGCAACCCACTACCTCCGTGCACGGCTAGGCCAGAGGGTTTATTAATGACAATAAGTTTATCATCCTCAAAAATAATGGACTCACGCAACATCGCCAAAAAGCCATCATGAATCGTGGGTGCGACCACCTCTTGCTGACTCACTGGTGGCACACGCACAATATCGCCAAGCTGTAATTTATACACCGGTTTAATTCGGCCTTTATTCACTCGAACCTGGCCTTTACGGATCACTTTATAGACATAACTTTTCGGTACGCCACTCAATATTCGAAGCAGGAAGTTGTCAATACGCTGGCCTACGGAGCCATCATCAATTTCAACCATTTGAACTTTAGATTGCAGTTGGGTCACTAAAAAATCCTTTTCATGTGCTTAAAGCACAATTTATTGACAAATAGAGTATAAATAGTTATAAGTTGAGCGCTAACACCATTAACTTTGCTAGAATCATGGTGTGATCGCATTTTATAGAATTTAGATGGCAACGCCCACCATTACTGTAACAAAAGTCTCGCTAGGCGGTGCCACACATTTACTTCACGCTGCTCGATGAGCGAACACTACGTGAATGTTGCAACAAGAAGAACAATAAAAGCCGTGCAGAATTAGCCAATAGATCATCGCCACTGTTCAAACTTTCCAGGCGCAGTCTACAGCAAGACCCAACAATGTAACGTTGGGCAAGAACTGTCAGCAGTTTATAGTCAGCCAAGCATGCCTTGGCAGCACAGGCCAGAATAACCTTTTTGCAATCATAGGCACAATGATGCCCGTAGTTTTATTAACTCATCCCTTAGCGTGATATTGCATAAGGAATAATAATGAAACGAATGTTAATCAACGCGACTGAGCGTGAAGAAATTCGCGTTGCCATCGTAGACGGACAACAACTTTTTGATTTAGATATAGAAATCCCATCTCGCCAGCAAAAAAAATCCAATATTTACAAAGGTAAAATCACTCGAGTAGAGCCAAGCTTAGAAGCTGCCTTCATCGATTACGGTGCTGATCGTCATGGTTTTTTACCGTTAAAGGAAATTTCTCGCAGCTATTTCTCTAAGAACACCAAAGGTTCTCCAGGTCGAGCCAATATCAGAGATGCTGTCCGTGAAGGACAAGAACTCATTGTCCAAGTGGAAAAAGAAGAGCGCGGCAATAAAGGTGCGGCTCTCACTACCTTTATAAGTCTACCTGGTCGCTACTTAGTATTAATGCCAAACAACCCTCGGGCAGGCGGCGTTTCTAGACGAATTGAAGGCGATGACCGCACTGAAATTCGTGAAGCGATGGCAGCACTGGATATTCCCCAAGGCATGGGACTGATTGTTCGTACGGCAGGTGTCGGCCGTAACACTGAAGACCTTCAATGGGATATGGACTACCTAATCCAGCTTTGGACCTCTATCAACCAATCCTCAACTGAGCGAAGCGCCCCGTTCCTCATTTACCAAGAGAGTAATGTCATTATTCGCGCAATTCGCGACTACTTACGCTCCGATGTTGGTGAAATCCTGATCGATAAATCCTCCGTGTTCGATCAAGCCCGGGACTTTATGCATCAAGTCATGCCTCAGTACATCAAGAAAGTTAAATTTTACGAAGACGATGTCCCCCTGTTCACCCGCTTTCAAATTGAAAGCCAAATTGACTCTGCCTTCAACCGTGAAGTTTCCCTACCTTCTGGCGGCGCAATTGTCATTGACCATACTGAAGCACTCACCGCAATCGACATCAACTCAGCGAGAGCGACTAAAGGTGCCGATATTGAAGAAACTGCGCGTAACACAAACTTAGAAGCTGCCGATGAAATTGGCCGCCAACTAAGACTACGCGACTTAGGCGGCCTAATCGTCATCGATTTTATCGATATGCTGCAAAACAAAAACCAACGTGACGTTGAAAACCGCATGCGCGACGCCGTAAAACAGGATCGTGCCCGCGTTCAAATTGGCCGTATCTCTCGTTTTGGCTTATTAGAAATGTCCAGACAACGGTTACGCCCCTCACTCGGTGAGTCCACTCACCACCCATGTCCTCGTTGTGACGGCCAAGGGGTTGTCAGAAGCATTGAGTCCTTAGCATTATCGATCTTACGTTTAATCGAAGAAGAGGCCATCAAGGAAAACACTGACAAAGTCATTACACAAGTCCCTGTCAGCGTTGCGACTTTCTTAATCAATGAAAAACGCAAAACCTTAAGCCAAATAGAAGACCGTCATAAAACCACTATCCAGGTAATACCCAACCTGAATATTGAAACACCAACCTATGAAATTGAACGAATCCGCAAATCTGAGCGAGATAATCATAGAGGCAATAGTTACGCAAAAATTGAGCAACTACACCCTGTTGAAAACCAAGGTTTAAGCCAACCCACTAAAGCCATTGAAGAGCCTGCAGTTAAGCGCATTCAACAAACAGCTAGTCCCGCAGCCACAGAGATGACAGAAACGGTAGAAGATAACAGCAATAACAAAGGGTTTATCCAGAAAATCGTCACCTTGTTTAGCAAAAAAGAAAACAGTGATAGCGACAACGCAGAACAAGAAACAGCGTCAAGCACTGAAACCGCTCAGCCGGAACCTCAGAACAACCAAAATAGAAACAGAAACAATCAAAACCGCGGACAAAACAACCGCAACCAGAACAACCGCAACAGAAACAACAATAACCGGAACCGCAACAATCAAAATAACCAAAATAACGATCAAGACAATCAAGGTAGCGGACAAAGCAATCAAAACCGCAATCAAGATAACCAGAATCGCGGGCAGAATAATCAAAACCGTAACCAAGACAACCAGAACCGCGGACAGAACAATCAAAACCGCAATCAAGGCAACCAGAATCGCGGACAGAATAATCAAAACCGCAATCAGGACAACCAGAATCGCGAACAGAACAATCAAAACCGCAAGCAGGACAACCAATTTAACGAACAAGGTTCTCAAGAGACTCAAAACCGGAACTCAAATAACCGTAATAGAAACAATCGCGGCCGCAACAACCAAAATAGAAATGAGCAAGAACCTAGCACAGTAGAAGAATCAGCAGTACAGCAACCAACAGCTGAGGCGGCCGAACAAACTGAGCAGCAACCTACTAGCAAATACAAGCGCAGACCACATGGTAGAAACACCCGATCCCCTCGAAACAGAGGTCGCGGCAATCAAACTCAAGACAACCAAGCGGTAGAAACGGCGACCAATACAGAGCCTGCAAAACCAGCAACAACCAATGATGTTGCTGCAAAACCTGACAATACGGGCAACAAGTCAGAGGCGCCAACCAACGCAAAACCTTCAACCCATGACGCACCTGCGCCAGAGCAAGTGACAACAACGGCGGACACTCAAACGCCTGCCAGCACCGACACTTCAACTGCTGAAGCAGAAAAGGCAGTTGCAACCGATGTCGCAGCAACGCCTGAAACGTCGTCTTCAAATGACGGCAAAGCAGACACCCAGGAGACAAAGCCAGCGGCTACTTCTGATAGTCCTAGTGCAGCACCCGAAGAAGCCAAAGCGCAACCTCAAGAAGCCTCTACTGAAACAAATGGCAACGTCGCTCAAGCAGGTGAAACGGCAGAGGTCGATGGCAATACGGCTGACGGCAATACCGATGACAGCCAAGCGCCTTCAAGCGACGAATCGGACACCCCAAGCCGCAAACCTCGCCCAAGACGCAGCAATAATAACCGCGGCGGCAGGCGTAGACACCCTCAAAGTAAGAAGGTCACCGCTGCAACTGACAAAAATGATGATGCCGGTTCTGACGACAACTCAGAAGCACCAACACCGAATGACAGTGCGCCTGACAATTCAGAACCTAAAGCAGAAACGACAGCACCAAAGCCTAAGCGCAGTAGCACGAAAAAACGTGGCCGACCAAAAGGCTCAACCAACGCCGTGAAGAAAAAAGCCGCTACCAAAAAGAAAGCGGTGGCGAAGGCTGCTAAAGTCACCACTGAGAATACAACTGAACCCAAAGCCGCTGACACGTCAGAAGCTGAAAAGTCAGACACTTAGAAAACCTGCAATAAGGCACTCAATAGTGGCGGTATAACCATCTACCGCCACTATTTGCTCACGCCGCCACAGTCCTGTATAAGTACTCGATATTCAATATCCAATGAGTACTCTCAATCATGGTGCTACAGCCAAAACTGCCTGGTAAATCTCCCAATCGAATTGTTTGGCGCAACCTCAACGGTGACGCGACCCCACTTGCCATTGCGGAAGCTGCCCAAGCTCACACAGGCCTCACTGTTGTGCTCACCGATAGCATGGAAAGCACCTATCGACTAGAAAAAAACATCCAGTTTTTCCTTGCAGGAACAGACATTGATGTCTTTCAATTTCCCGACCAAGAAACACTTCCTTATGATGTCTTTTCCCCGCTGCCAGAACTAACCTCAGTAAGGTTGGCAACGCTTTACCGACTCCCAATACAAAAACAAGGCGTTCTCGTCGCGCCAATCTCAACCCTAATGCAACGTTTACCTCCCCAGTCTTATTTAGACCACAGCAGCTTTCTTCTGAATACCGGCGACACCTTAAACATTGACGACAGTCGACGCCAACTAGAAAGCGGCGGTTATCAGTGCGTCAATTTGGTCCAACGCCATGGTGAATTTTCTGTTCGTGGGTCCATTGTTGATTTCTTCCCTATGGGCAGTAGCACGCCTTACCGAATTGACTTATTTGACGATGAAGTTGAAGCGATTTACGAGTTCAACCCAGAAACACAACGCTCAGCGGACAAGGTAAAGTCCATCCGCATTTTGCCAACACATGAATTCCCTTTAACCGATGAGCACATCAAGCAATTTAGAGAGCGCTACGCCAAAGCATTTCCAAGCAATCTCAACAAAGACCCTGTTTACCTAAACATAAAGTCAGGCATTCCGATTGGTGGCATTGAATACTATTTACCTTTCTTTTTTGATCAACTCAGCAGCTTATTTGACTACTTGCCTAAAAATACCATGCTCATCGAAACATGTGATGGCAGTGCTTGCGCCACATCTTTTTACCAAGAAATTGAAGATCGCTACGAACAAAGAAGGCACAACATCGAACGGCGAACCCTTGAGCCAAACTCACTCTACTTGTCCGCACATCAAGTAGAAGAAGCTTGCCAACATTTTTCTCAGGTCAAAGTTGCGGACAATGGCAAACCCTATACCACCTTTAAAACAGGCACCTTGCCGGACATAAAACCCAATATCAAGGCCAAAAAACCCTTCAGTAAATTACACAATTTCACCCAAACCTATGCAGGGAAAATTTTATTTACCGCTGAATCAGCCGGTCGCCGTGAAGCACTGATTGAAACACTACACAAACAAGGGTACCAGCCCCGATTAGCACTAAGCTGGTCTGACTTTATTGAAAACCCTGCCCTTCACAGCATTTTAGTCTCCCCCCTAGAAGAAAGTCTGCTTTTGGAGGAGGCCAACCTCTGCGTCATCACTGAAACACAATTATTAGGTGAGCGCGTTCAACAGTCGCGCCGCAAAGGCAAAACCACTGACCCCAGCGCCATTATCAGAAACCTAACGGAGTTAGAGGTTGGCGCACCTGTTGTGCATGAGGAGCATGGCATCGGGCGCTATTTAGGGCTGCAAACCATTGTAGATAACAGCAATACTGCTGAATACCTCACATTAGAGTATGCCAAAGGGGACCGGATTTACATCCCTGTTGCGAGCCTTCATCTCATTTCTCGATATACTGGCGCCTCTCCTGAAAATGCCCCGCTACATCGACTAGGCTCCGATCAGTGGAGTAAAGCCAAGAAAAAAGCGGCAGAGAAGCTACACGATGTCGCCGCAGAATTACTCGATATTTATGCCAGGCGAGCTGCCAAGAAAGGCTATGCCTTCAAGCTCGGCAGTGATTATCAAATGTTTGCCAACAGTTTTCCATTTGAAGAAACCGTTGACCAAGCCGCAGCCATCCATGCTGTTTTAGAGGACATGACCTCCCCTCAACCGATGGACCGGGTCGTTTGCGGTGACGTTGGTTTTGGTAAAACTGAAGTTGCCATGCGCGCAGCGTTCATTGCCGCAAATGATGGCAAACAAGTGGTTATCTTAGTACCAACAACCCTATTAGCCCAACAACACCACCAAAATTTCATCGACCGCTTTGCTGACTGGCCATTTAAAATAGAAGGCCTAACTCGCTTTAAAACGCCAAAGCAACAAAATGAAACCTTGGAAAATCTTGCAACAGGTAAAACCGACATCGTGATTGGCACCCATAAATTGCTGCAAAAAAGTGTTAAATACGCCAACTTAGGGCTGGCGATCATTGATGAAGAACACCGCTTTGGCGTAAAACAAAAAGAGGTCATGAAGTCACTACGCTCAGAAATCGACATGCTCTCTCTTACCGCAACCCCGATTCCAAGAACGCTCAATATGGCCATGTCTGGGCTTCGTGACTTATCCATTATCGCCACGGCTCCCGCTCACAGGCACCCTATACAAACCTTCGTCAGCGAATGGAACAAAGAGACCATTATCGAGGCGTGCCAACGAGAGCTAAAACGTGGCGGTCAAATTTACTTTTTACACAACGACATCAAAACCATAGAGAAAATTACTCAAGAGCTTTCAGAGTTAATTCCACAAGCCAAGGTGCGGCACGCACACGGCCAACTTCGAGAGCACCAACTCGAAGAAATCATGACCGATTTTTACCACCACCGCTTTAATATTTTAGTGGCCACCACCATCATAGAAAGTGGTATTGATATTCCCAGTGCCAATACCATATTCATTAATCGCGCAGACCGACTTGGTTTAGCGCAGCTTCACCAAATTCGCGGCCGTGTTGGCCGCTCGCATCATAGAGCATACGCCTACTTAATCGTTCCGAATGAAAAAGCCATGACGGCCGACGCCCGTAAACGCTTAGAGGCGCTCAGCGGATTACAAGATTTAGGGGCAGGCTTCACCTTGTCTACGCATGATTTAGAAATTAGGGGCGCAGGTGAATTACTTGGAGATGAACAAAGTGGCCAAATTCAAGAAATTGGTTACACCCTCTATACAGAGCTATTAGAAAGAGCCGTTAAAGCACTCAAAGATGGCAAACAAGTGGATCTTGAAAAGCCGCTATCACATGGCCCTGAGATCACATTACAAATCCCAGCGCTATTGCCTGAAGACTACATCCCAGACGTACACATGCGCCTTGTGCTTTACAAACGCATCGCCAATGCAGACACACCGGCAGCACTCAAAGATTTACAGATCGAAATGATTGATCGCTTTGGCTTAATCCCTGACGCTGGGCAAAATTTATTCAGCGTTACCAAACTCAGACATTCCGCCAGCCATTTGGGCATTGTCAAAATCGATGCTTCCGCGATGAGTGGCCGGGTTATTTTTACAGAGCAGCCAAACGTAGATGCCGCAAAAATTATTCACTTAATTCAAACCAAGCCGAAGGAATTTAAGCTAGACGGGCAAAGCACTTTAAAGTTTTTTGCCAACATGGAAAAAGCTTCTGCCCGTATTAACCAAGTGGAGAAAGTACTCACCCAACTCAGCAGCTAAAATGCTTACGTTGTCACGATGCACAGTGGCTGGCACGCACATTAATTGTGACATTTTAAACGAGCAAGGCACATAAGCATCCTCCCTAGGCAGGTCGTGCCGAATATGCTCTAATACGTGCATCCAAGAGCCCGAAAAAACACCATGAAAGCTATCACTACACTCTGTATCGTCTGCCTGTTACTCACCTCTACCCATGCATTAGCCAAGCAGCGCTGGTACTCTGTAGAAATTTTGATATTCGAAAACTTAGACCCCGCCCACCTGCAATCCGAAACGTGGCCAACAGAACCTGGCACACCAGATTACAACAACACGGTTAACCGCATAAACATTGAAACAACGGGTGCACAAGCTTTCGACAGCAAACCGTACACAATACTAGGTAATAGCAATTTATCTGCACACGCTAACAGCTTGCGACGCATGTCGAACTTCAACCCTATTTTCCAAAAATCATGGCGCTTCCCGGTCCAAAAACTTCGTCAGAGCAAAACAGCACAATACGAGCGCATCTACCTTGAAGTCCCATCAGACACTACTGACGCTCAACGCATCTCCGCATTTGGGGACTCCCCCATTAGTGCCCCACCAAAACTAGAAGGCACCATTGAAATTACCATCGGTAGATTACTGCATGTAACATCAGATTGGCTTTACCGGCGCCTAGTAAAAGTCCCACTTGCGACAAGCTTTGACAGCCCAATCAATAATGCTTCGACACCTCAATTCACCACCTCAACCCAAACACTGCATATCAAGACGCACCGAGGCATGCGTAGTAAAAAATTACACTATATTGACCACCCCGCCGTTGGCATGCTCGTGATATTTACCCCCTACAAACCAGGCACTAGCGCTGATGCTGTCGAGGTTCCTAACCCGCTGGCGGATTTAAAGAAAAACGTAGCACCCCCAGAACCTGCTTCTATTAAAGAAAACGACAACTAACTGCTCACCCGTTTTATTGACTTGAGCCCAAAAGCGCCCCTAACAACAAGCACACCTGCGCCATTCCCCCGACCAAATTCACCTCAATTTCCGCCATTGTAATCTCTCCATCTCCTCGACCTGCAGCATAATTAGCCACCACAGAAACCGAGGCATACGCCAAGCCTAACTCTCTTGCTAAGCCAGCTTCAGGCATCCCTGTCATGCCCACCAATGAACAACCATCTTGCTCCATTCGGTCAATTTCTTTTGCAGTTTCAAGCCTTGGTCCTTGTGTGACACCATAACAACCAGAAGCCAAAACAGGCACGCTTGCCTCTTTTGCTGCCAATAAAATAGACTGCCTTAATGTTTCTTCATAAGGGTTTGAGAAATCAATGTGCGTCACCGCATCAAGATTATCTTCAAAAAAGGTATGCGCCCTACCATAACTGTAATCAATCAGTTGCTCTGGGATAACGATAACACCAGGACCTGTGTTTTGATGAATACCACCAACAGCTGCCACCGCAACAATAAAATCAACCCCCACCTGTTTTAATGCCCAAATATTGGCCCGATAATTCACTTTGTGTGGAGGAATAGTATGTGGATGCCCATGTCTCGGCAAAAAAACCACTTCCACCCCATTTAGCTGACCAAAAACCAACTCACTGGATGGCGACCCAAAAGGCGTTTCAACACGCTCAGCTCTATCTACCACTAAGCCATCAATCTCTTGTAAACCACTACCACCTATCACACCCCAACACGTCATTGCTAAAAATCCACTTTTGATAAAAATCTAATGATACATTACCTATGAATCTTAGGTACAATAGTTCCTTTTATCTCCACCCTTTACTTACAGAGGAAGATCCATTGGCGCTTACCATCATCAGCAGCGATAAAACCAACACATCAACAAATAAAAGCTTTTTGGTCATTTCGGCCCTAGGCGCTGACCGCCCAGGTATCATCAATGAGTTTACAGAATCCATTCTCAATAATGGCTGCAACATTGTCGATAGCCGTATGAGTGTTTTAGGCGGTGAATTTGCCCTAATGCTTATGGTGGAAGGGAACTGGAACACACTTTCAAAAGTAGAAAAAAGTTTACAAGGACTTGGGGAGTTACTGGGCTTAACCATCATTTCCAAGCAAACCAAACAACGTGAAGGTACTCAGCAACTCATTCCTTATAGCGTCGAAGTTGTTTCGCTCGATCACCCCGGTATTGTTAATAAGCTGGCCAATTTTTTCTCTCAGCGAAAAATCAACATCGAAAACTTAAATACCAACACTTACGCTGCGGCACATACTGGCGCCAAAATGTTTTCGGTAAATATGACGGTTGAACTCCCTGCAGAAACACACATCCCCAGACTGCGAGATGAATTTTTAGATTTTTGCGACCAGTTAAACCTTGATGCGATGATCGAGCCGGTTAGAAGTTAATTGTAAGGAAATAATGATGAGTGTAGTTGTTGGAGATCAAGCCCCAGATTTTACCTTGCCTGCCACAGGCGACAAAACAGTACAAATTTCTGCCTTAAAAGGCAAAAATGTTGTCTTATATTTCTACCCTAAAGACAACACGCCAGGTTGCACAACGGAAGGCAAAGACTTTAGAGATCATATTGAAGCGTTCACCGACCTCAATACTGTTATTTTCGGCATATCAAGAGACAGCGTCAAAGTCCACGAAGGCTTTAAAAGCAAACAATCATTCCCATTTGACCTCATTGCAGACAAAGAAGAGATTGCGTGCAAAGCTTATGACGTCATTCACTTGAAAAAGAGCTTCGGCAAAGAGTCTATTGGCCTAGTTCGGAGCACATTCATCATTAACACAGAAGGCGTGATCAGCCATGTTTGGCGCAAAGTAAAAGTAAAGGAACACGTCACTGAGGTTTTATCGGCAATTAAGGCACTTTAACATCTGTTTTACGCCGCCTGTCATATCACCATAGGCAAGCTTTAGTTGTGCAACTAGACTATCAATAGATAGCCTAGGAGGCCATGATCGTGACAGCAAATAATGCCGATACAACTTGGCCCCTTGTACAGTACAGAATTGAACTCATTATGACCGGTATTGCAGGGCTTGCGATCCCAGCGCTTCACCAGTTTTCGTATAATGTGTACCTACCCGTTTATATGTTACTGGCCATTGTCGCACTAAGTGAGCTCACCATCGGCCTACACTACAGCCCATGGAACCTAAGCCTACTGCCTTTCAAACCCATTTTAAAACGCTTCAACCCTCAAGGGCGAATACCACCCTCAGTGGTACTCAATATAAACGCCACCATTATGCTCATTCTTGCTTGCTCTGGGCTTGCTCTGGGTTTATCAGCACCAAACTGGGCATGGCTACCCGCAACGCTTATCGGTACATTTGCGATGCTTGCCGGCACCACAGGACTTTGTCCTGTGGCACTCACTTATGCATTGGTTACTCGAAATCGATTACACGCTAACTGCATTGCAGACGAATAATGCCAGCCCAACAATATATCTTTACTAATATTTGGATAGCAATTATTAGCTTAACAGCCTACTTTTGGCCTGCAATGACACTGCTGCTCATTGCAGAGGCAATGCCTGTTATCATCAACAAAAAGCAAACCCCTTCATACTGGGTATTACAATTAATACCTCATGAGTTCAGCCAGGTACTTTTTAGAAACACCTGCCACTGTGAAGCCCCGCCACAATTTATCATCAGAACACAACGTGCCATCTTGCTCGTTTTCTGCGTAGTCTATCTTGCCCTTGTGATACTAATGCCAGACATTTCTTGGCTGCCGATTATTATTATCATTACACTATCAGCAATCTCTGCCACCATTGGCTTATGCCCTATTGCCCTGTTTTATGCCATGTACCTAAAATACAAAAGCGGCGATAAGAAATGAAGTCACTAAAAGATATTCCAATCATCGTAGACAAATCACATATCAATAAAAACTGTATCGTTGTCGATACCGCAGGCATCAAGCCTTTCTCTAGGTGCAACTATTGCAACTTACAAGTTCACCGCTGCCTAGGGATGTGGTCATCTAACTTTGCTTTCATCATTATTTTTCTGTTCTTATTGGTCATGATGCTAGAAAGCCCCATTGCAAGGCTTATCGCTGTCATTCCTGGTATTTTAGCTGTCATTTTTCTCGCTCGAAAAATCAATGCTGAAACCAACGATATGGTATTAACCCAACTAAAAATGCAGCAAACATTTGAAGCGCAACTGAAAGCAGATACTGAAAACAAAACTAAAAGCCAGTTCCTTGCCAATATGAGCCACGAACTACGCACACCAATGAATGCCATTATTGGCTACACCCAGATACTTAGTGAAGATGCTGACGCAAAAAACAACCAGGAAGACTTTGAAATCCTATCAAGAATTGAATGCGCCTCGAACCACCTGATGTATGTGATCAATGATATTCTAGACCTTTCAAAGATCGAGTCACAAAAACTACAGTTACTCGACGACCCGTTTCAATTATCAAGCTTGCTCACAACGGTCAGTGAAACGATGAGCCCACTCATCACCAAACAAAATAATGAATTTATCATCCTAAATGAAACAAAAGCTCAACACATCAAAGGTGATGAAACCCGGGTTTTACAAATTTTATTTAATTTAATCAGCAATGCCTGCAAGTTTACACAAAACGATCAAATCACACTTCAGGTACAGCAGCAGGCCGAACAAGTCATATTTAACATTAAAGACACTGGTATCGGCATGACACCAGAGCAACTTAATAAAATTTTCAATGAATTTACCCAAGCTGAAATTGCCACCTATGAGCAGCATGGCGGTACAGGTTTAGGGCTAACGATTAGTAGAAAATTGGCACAACTGATGGGGGGTGATATCCATGTCAGTAGCATTCAAGGCAAAGGCACTACGTTCACCTTCACACTACCCACATCGATCACGCCAGCAAACTAAAGCGTTTGCGTTTCTTCATTCGGCAAATCATGCCAAGTAGGCCAGGCTGTGATGACCGCCTGAACCAATGTCGCCAGCGGAATGGCAAAGAAAACACCCCACAAACCCCATAAGCCACCAAACAATAAAATAGCAACTACGATGGCAACAGGGTGCAAATTTACAACCTCAGAGAACAACAACGGCACTAACACGTTGCCATCAATCGCCTGAATAATGCCATATACCAACATTAAATAGGCCGCTTCAGATGACCAGCCCCACTGAAAATAGGCGATAATGGCCACAGGAATCGTGACAACGACAGCCCCTATATATGGAATAATCACCGACAATCCCACTAAAACAGAAAGCAATACGGCATAATGAAACTGCATAATTTCAAATGCAATATAAGTTGCCAGGCCAACGATAACAATTTCCCAGAATTTACCGCGAACATAATTGGCGATTTGCAAATCAACATCACGCCATACACCCGTCGCTAAACTACGCTCTCTTGGAAAAAATCGAACGAGCCAGTTCAGAATGCTGGTTTTATCTTTCAAAAAGAAAAACACCATCATCGGAACCAGCACTGTATACAGCCCAACCGTAATCACACCAATAAACGAGGATAAAACATGATCCCAGATTTGACCTAATTGATTCAATTCAGCAACCTGAGTACGAAGCGTATTGATGAATTTCCCTACCTGCTCTTCAGTCAGTAATTCAGGGTACTGCTCTGGCAACATCAACAATGATTGCTGACCTTTTGCAACCATACCAGGCGTTTGAGCAATTAAGTCCGTTACCTGACGTGAGAGCAGCGGCATTATGACGAAAAACATGACCGATAAGAAGGCAACGAACCCTGTAAAGACACACAAAACAGAAAACATTCGAGGTAGGCGAAGCCTCTGCAGCTGATGCACAACCCCTTCTAATAAGTATGCAATCACAATTGCAGCAAAGACCGGCCCCAACATATCGGCAGTTGATATCACCACCGTAAAAACAAGCGTAATAATTAGAGCAAGAAAAATAACTTGAGGGTCAGAAAAATATCTTTTAAACCAATTAGTAACGAGATCCATAGTAAGACTTATTCCGAGTTTTTGGCTTCAATAGAATCAACATATTGGCGGTAACGTAGCTCAAATAGAGCCTCTAAGTCATCAACCACTTCAGCGGCAGGCTTGCCTTTCACGATGTGGGCGGTCATTAAGTTGGAGGTTTCATTTAGCATACTGTCACGATCGACCATAAAATAAGACTCAGACAATCGCCTAATGGCTTTAATCACTGATTCATCGTCTGGGCGCACGGTTGGCGCGGGTTTTTCTATGGTGAGTGGTGCAAGATCTTCGGCTGGTGTATTCGCCAGTAAAAACTCAGCAAATGCCTGAAGCGTCGCTTGATCCTGCTTGCTTAACTGAGTAAATATTTGCTCTATATTGTTTGCCATACTCACCAAACCAACACGCGCATTAATAATGCATTAGTATGGTGTCTTTTTTATTCAAGTTCAAGCAGACAATTACTGACGAGAATGACAGTAAGACTTAGCAAAAGCCAGCAACTCTTCCATGACTCTCTGACGAAATTTTTGTTTTTGATGAACAAACGAAAAAGGCCGGGTTAAAGGTGGCTCTAGATGCAATGGATGCAATGATTTCAATCTCATTTCTTTATCGATGGTCGTACTGGAGATGATTGAGATCCCCATTCCAGCTTCAACAGCCCCCTTAATCGCTTCAGGACTACCTAGCTCCATACTGATTTTGAGCGCCTTTTTATCGACACCATTTTGAGCCAAACACTCCACAATCACATCTCGAGTACCCGAACCCTCTTCACGACAAATAAATGGGTGTTGAATCAACTCATCAATTTTAATGCTATCTAGACTACTTAGCACATGGTCATTTGGTACAATGGCCACCAGTTCATCTGTTCGACACTCATCAACTACTAGGTTTTTATTTGAGACTGGCGCTTCCACCACCCCCAGATCGATAATGTTATTTTCGACCATCTGCACAATACCTTCGGTATTGGACACTTTTAAATGAATATTAACATCCGGGTAATGCTGCTTAAACTCACCTAATAATGATGGCAACATATACTCTGCAATCGTTGTACTCGCACCGATTGTCAAAGCACCACTGATCTCACCCGTCATCTCACGAACAGCGTTATCCATCTCCGAATAAACTTCAAAAATTCTGCCTGCAAACTCATAAACCCGCTTGCCCGCTTCTGTTAAGCTGATTTTATTGTGCGTCCGATCAAATAGCCGAGTATTAAAGTATTCTTCTAACTGCCGCACCTGAAAGGTGACTGCCGGCTGTGTCATGTGAAGCGTTTCTGCAGCCTTTGTAAAGCTCAGTAGCTTTGCCACCGTGAAAAAAACTTGTAGCCTTTTATCTGCCATAGTAATTACTTACCTAAAATTTAAAACGGGACATCAGGCCGTTTTATAGTCTGCCACGATGTCTTGCAACTGACCGGCTAATCCCATTAGCTCGTTACTTGCCGTTGCTGATTTTTGTGAGGACTGAGAGCTGCTATTCGCAATTTCACTCATGTTCACAATATTTTGATTAATATCTGAAGCCATCGCTCTTTGCTGATCAGCAGCTTGTGCAATTTGCGTATTCATTTGCGATATAGCGGAGACAGCACTGGTAATTTCCGAAAGCGACAAACCCGCTTTTGCTGCCTGTTCAACACTGGCACTTGCCTGGCCACGACCTCTCTCCATCACTTTCACCGCATCTTGCGAGCCTGATTGTAATTTTTCAATCATGGACTGAATTTCTTGGGTTGACTGTTGCGTGCGCTGAGCCAATGTTCTTACCTCATCAGCAACGACCGCAAAACCACGACCTTGCTCTCCAGCTCTAGCCGCTTCAATGGCTGCATTTAGCGCCAATAAATTTGTTTGTTCTGCAATCCCCCGGATCACATCTAATACTGATCCAATATTTTCACTCTCTTGCTCTAACACTTTAATGACAGCTGCGGCTTGCTCAACTTCACTCGCTAAAGCATTAATTGACTGCACAGTACTACCCACTACTTGGCCACCAGTATCTGCTTCTTGTTTGGATTCAATTGCCGCTTTGGCTGCTTTTTCAGCATTTCGAGCAACATCTTGTACCGCCTCAGTCATTTGATCCATTGCATTCGAAACCTGGCCTGTTTCAGAATGCTGACGTTGCACCCTCTCCTCAGTCTCTTCTACTGCAGAGGTCAAACTCCCGACCGAATCAGACATGGTCGCTGACGATGATCGCAGTTCGCTAATTAAAACGCGTAGATTAGCTGCCATCCCGTTAAAGCTGTCAATAATCGTACCAATAACATCGTTACTTTTAACACTGCAGCTCATCGTTAAATCTTTGTTACTGATGGCATTTGCGATCCGGGATATTTCCACAAGCTTAGAAATCAACATCACTTTCACAAGCATGTAATTGGCCACCCCAACAATCACCCCTGCCGCTAAACAGCCAACAACAAACCCAACCGGTAGATCCTTAAAAAAGAACCCCGTATAAAAAATGAAGACAACCCCCATCGCCATACCAAACCCTAAAAAGGCGATCATAATATTCCGTAAAATACTAGGCTGCATAGTCGGATCCTCATCCTATTTTTAGTTAATATATCTTCATTATAGACGCAGTTTATCTATTCACTTGTAAAAGCAATCATATTTTGCAATTTATTTCGTTATGAGATAAAAAGTTAGAGACATTTTGAAGGGTTTACATAAGCCGAACGCAATAAGCTGTGTTTATTCCGAACAAAAAAAAGACCCCTACGGGGCCTTTTTTCACAATTCAAAACATTTCACTAACATTACTTAGCGACAGCTTCCATTGTTTGTACAATTGCTTTTGGTGCAGAACTAATGCCCATAAACTGTCCCATAGATAAATCAGGGAAGCTACTTGCAATTCTGTATTCACCTTGCAAAGTATAAGCGATACCTTTGCTCACTAACAAACCATAAGGTAAGTGTGCAGAATGACGTAGTGCACCTTTATCAATCTCGCCCATCACTGTTTTATCAGCACCATCGCCATTGGCTAAAGCCACACCGAATAAAACTTGCTGCTTACCAGGGATATCGATACGGAAAACTTTGCTTGCGCCTGCTTTCTTAGCGGCTAAGTTTTTCTCAATTTTTGCAACGAGTGCCGCGTGAGAACCTTTACCCACTTCTTCTGGCTCATCAAAGTAAGGCATACCCATCATGTAGTGCCAATCTTCAAGATCTTCGTCTTCAACGCCATCTTCAGAACCAAACGCCTTGGCTTTACCAATCGCTGACTTTAACTGGCCTTCAACACTTTTTAATTTATCTTTCATGCGGTATGAATGTGCCATGTACACTGGATTTGTGTAAGCCACTTGCACTTTTCCACCAACCGTTGTTACACCAACACGAATCGCCGCACCAAAACCGCCAAACGTTTCATCATCATCACCCGATTTAGCTGCATTACTTTTAAGCTTATCGTTTGTGACAACTATAATGGTTGTTCCAGCATAAGGGCTGTACTCACCAACCACTTCAAAACCTGCAGCAGTCAACTTTGCTTTTGTGTCTGTTACTTTTGCAGCAACATCACCAGCACCTTGAGACGCTAAGTAGAAAGGCATTAAGTCGGCACCTGCAAAAGCAGTCCCTGTACCCATTAACAAACTTAAACCAAGAATCCCAGAACACAAACATTTTTTAATCATTAATATCTCCAATTTTAAGATTTAAAAAAAATAGATTTAAAAGCACTTAATTTTTACCAGAACTCGTCATCGTCTGACTCTTCTTCATATTCTCTACCAACGCTCATCGTAAGCATTCGACCAATATCATCTGGTGCATCGGTAATACTCATGAAGCTATTGTCACCCGCCATTGTTAAATCAGGGAAATTAATGGCAATTCTAAAGCGTGGGTGCAATGCATAAGCGGCATTACCAATCACAAAAATTTCATAAGGTAGATGTGCAGTATGACTGTATTCGTTGTTATCAATCACTTTCATGATCTTCATTTCATTACTAAAGTCATTTTCAGTCAAACTGATACCAAACACACTAGACTTGATTTCTGGCATATCAACCTGAAATACTTTGCTACTACCAGACAGAGTTTTTAACGAACGATTTATCGTTCTCACAGCATCTTTATAACTACTGAAGGTTTGCAATGGTTGACCACTGGTAAAACCACCGGCATTACTAACAGCAATATAATCATCACAATATTCCATGCCAAAGGTGTAGTGGTAGTCTTTTAGATCTGACTTCGACATCCCTTTTGAACCAAAGCCTTTTTGTTTACCAAGCGCTTTGGCCAATTTATCTCTCTGCTTTTTTAGATCAACGCTAACTCTATATGCAGCTGCCATATAAACGGGATCCGTAAACGCGACTTGTACTTTCCGACCTTTCTTCGTCACACTAACGCGCTGAGTAGCAACAAGCAAACCAGCTTTACAGCTACCTTTGAGCCCTTTTATACCGGCTTTTTGAAGCGCATTATTTGTCACGATAATGACATCAGCTCCCTCATATGGTGCGTATTCACCAACAATCTCAAAACCTTCGTTTTTTAAAGATTTTTTGACATTCTGTATGGTTGTTTCAAAATCAACGACAGCATTACTTGCCAAATAAAATGGCTTCAAATCTTCTGCAAATGCGCTTAGCGATAGTACACAACACAGTAATAGCGGGGTTAGCCTATTCATACTTACCTCAATATGAGAGTTGGGTTATTGGATATTACCAAGTATAGATACAAATTAATGTTTCTACTGATGATTTTAAATTTTTTTAATCGATTACTCCGGCTATCCTCACAACACACACATACTTAAGACTTACCGAATATAAACAATTTTTAATTTAAATAAAAGATTTCTCTTTGTAATAATATGAACCACTAACCCGCTATAAGTTCCTTGTAATCCAGAATACAAGCGCACAAAGGCTCAATATAAGAATACAGTAATTTCTTACTTCTAATTACAAAGGTTAATAAAGTTCTAAGCTAACAATAAAATCAGACGAGCGGTCATATTCCCTGGCAGGAATAAGCCGGTTCTACAACACACCTTTTTAATCACAGAAAATGCAGAACAAAAAAGAAATCTTCTTAGGTAAAGTTTCACGCAAAAAAAAAGGCGCCTTATTAAGGCACCTTTTTTTGCACAAAAACAAACAAGTACTACATATATAGAGACTGTGTTGTTTCTGACTCATTAGACTCATCAAAGTATGTCGCAGCACCAACGTACTCAACTTCTTCAATTAAATCGCTATGCTCATAACCAAATAACTCAACCGTCATTTGACAAGCCATGAATTTCACTTCAGCTTCAAGACATAACTCACGTAACTCAGTCAAAGGTGCAACACCATTATTTTTAACAGTCTTCTTCATCATGCTGGTTGAGAATGCATCAATGAACGGAAGGTTCCAAAGCACGTTTGGCACTTTTGGCGCAAAATCAATAGACTGAAGCCACTTAGGACCAAAAGGCATTTTCATTGGCATTGCAGGGTTGCCAATAGGGGTTACTTTTAAACTGCCTAAGTCTGTTTTTAATAAGGCCAGACCATAGAATGTGAAAAATATGGTCACTTCTTTGCCTAAGGCTGCAGCGGTACTGGCTAAGATAAATGGGGGGTAGCCCCAGTCAAAACTGCCTTTAGTGGCAATGATGGTTAATTTTTCACAACTCATTAGGACTTCCTCTAAATTTGCGAGTGTTCAATCAATTTGTTCCATAACCACACTCTGTTAATTAAATATCAATCACTTATTTAACAGAGTTGATTACATTTCATCGTTCTTTAAGATTTTTGGATAAGAAACTCATACTTACCACCAGCTTCTTTTGATTCCTGTAAAACATTACCAGTTTGCTTAGCAAATGCTTCAAAATCTTTTACTGAACCTGGGTCAGTTGCAATGATGTGTAGCACTTGACCAGATGTCATGCCATTTAATGCTTTTTTTGCACGAAGGATAGGTAACGGACAGTTTAGACCGCTTGCATCAAGTTCTTGATCAGCCATTAAAGTAAAACCTCTAAAGTAGGAATGTATAAATGTATAAATATCGTTGCATTATAATCTGTGCGTCTTAGTTTTATAGGACAACTACAGCGATAACGCAAGTAATTTATAGCATAGTTGAGACACACAAGATTTTCCCATTCTAATCAAAAGCGGCTCGCAATCCTAGTAGTAATCCGAATAAGATCATGTTTACCAATAGGGATTTTACTGAGATTTTTTTACAAAAAGGCATAATGAAAGTGCGATAAAGCGCCAAAGCTCATACGCCATTAGAGTGGTGGCGGGATAAAGCCAACTCAGTAACAACCCAATCATTATATATAAGTAGGGTCTAGAATGGCTAATTTGATATTTTTTGCGAGAAAGAAAGAGGAACAACGATAAAAAAAGGGGTTTTACCCCTGTTTAAATTTAAAACCAAATTTAGTACACAAATTGATTAGCAGAAACAAGCGGGTAACCATTTTGTGCCCAAGCACGTATCCCACCCTTTAAGTTAAATACGTTTCCGTGCCCTTTAGATTGAAAGTAAAAGCATGCTTGGCTGGAACGAGCACCCGTTGCACAGTAAAAAACGATCGTTTCATTTTTTTGATATTCATTCATTTTTAAGGGAATCAGGTGAAGTGGAATATGCTCAGACTCAGGAATATTATGCTGCTCTCGCTCACCTTGACTTCGCACATCTACCAAACGGATATTTTGTTGCTGACGTATACGGTCTAATTTAAATGTATCGATTTCATTTATCATTGTTGTTTGATCCACCCTACTTAACATCAGTTATTCACGATATGCGAAATTATAGTCATACTTTTTTTCCAAGCAATGTTTTTTAGCCAAACGTTCATTTTTTTAGGCTCAGTGGTTAGTAAAGCCGGATAATCAGTCAGGTAATAGTGACAATCCCTAATCAATGTTATTATACCTGCATTTACTTACTCGATTTCTCTTCTTCAAGGAACGGCAGATGGATTTTCTCCCCATTTTTTTAGATGTAAAACATAAACGTTGTTTACTCGTGGGTGCTGGTGATATTGCTTTACGTAAGGCAACCCTGCTGAATAAAGCGCAAGCCGATATTTTGGTTGTCTCCCCTGACATCACCTCAGAATTCCAAACCTTTTTAGATGCCAATACACAGGTAACACTGCTACAAAATACCTTTAAACCTGAACATTTAGAAGGCTGCCACTTAGTGATTGCGGCAACCAACCAACCGCAGGTTAATCGCCAAGTATCAAGCCTAGCTCGCGCCCAACAAATCCCCGTCAACGTGGTTGACAGCCCTGAAGAATGCAGCTTTATCGTCCCATCTATTCTTGACCGCTCACCCATTGTTGCCGCTGTCTCAAGTGGTGGCACCTCACCTGTGTTAGCCAGATCTATCCGTGCAAACCTAGAAACCTTAATTCCTGCCGCTTATGGCACGCTTGCCAATATCGCCCATGAATTTAGAAACTCCGTTAAAACACGCTTTGAGAATACAACACTCAGAATGCGCTTTTGGGAAAACATCTTTCATGGCCCCGTTAGTGAGATGGTTTTTTCAGGTCAGCTAGACCGCGCTCGCACAGAAATTCAGAAACAAATAGACAGTGATGCCAAACCTGAAACCGAAGGTGAAGTCTATTTAGTTGGCAGCGGGCCTGGTGATCCAGACTTGCTCACATTCCGCGCGATTAGACTCATGCAAAAAGCCGATGTTGTTGTCTATGACCGGCTAGTCTCCCAACCCATTCTCGACTTAACCCGTAAAGACGCCAAACGGATCTATGTGGGCAAAGAACGTGATAACCATGCCGTCCCTCAAGACGAGATTAATGAGCTATTAGCGAAACTTGCCATTGAAGGGCACAGAGTTTTACGACTAAAAGGGGGTGACCCTTTTATCTTTGGTAGAGGTGGAGAAGAAATCGAGCTGCTTGCTGAAAAAAATGTGCCCTTTCAAGTAGTTCCCGGAATCACAGCCGCATCCGGTTGCTCAACCTACTCAGGAATCCCACTAACACACAGGGACTATGCACAGTCTTGTGTCTTTGTTACTGGCCATTTAAAAGATGGCAGCACCAACTTAAACTGGGAGTTATTGACACAACCCAACCAAACAGTGGTTTTTTACATGGGGTTAAAGGGTCTTAATATTATCTGTGAACAACTCGTCAAACATGGACTGCCCAGCACACTACCTGCAGCACTCGTGCAACAAGGCACGACACCAGACCAACGCGTCTTTACAGGTACTCTAGAGACCTTACCTGGCATTGTTGAACGAGAAAAACCCAAGGCCCCCACATTAATCATTGTCGGGTCTGTCGTAGAGTTGAGAGAAAAATTAGCCTGGTTTGACAAAGAGGACATGTAAACACCCATTAAAAAAGGCATTTTCAATTGAAAATGCCTTTTTTGTGATTAGCGAAAACGAATCAGTTAAGTGTACTAACAACTTACCATCACTGAGGAGGCATCTGCTCTGCTGTTATTTTCGCAGTAAAATACTCATCCGCATCATCTATATCGATAACTTGATGGCAAGGGTCTTCCAATGGAAGCTCACTATCGTTCCACCCTTTTAAACCCGTCTTAAGTGATACAACATGCTTAAACCCCATTTGCAAAAGCGTTTTTGCGGCAAAAACACTTCGGTTCCCAGACCTACAAATCACCACAACATGCCGGTCTCGTGCTTGAACTAACACCGGTTTTGTTTCTTCAAACCCCCATTCTGCCGCTGTTTCAAGAACCCCTCTTGGGACTAAGATGCTGTCCCGAATTTTCATGGCTTCAAATTCATACGGCTCTCGAATGTCGACCAGCAAGACATCTCGTTCCTCTTCAAGCCACTCTTCGAGATCCCATGGAAAAATCTCTTCCACTTCCTCACGCAATTCATCTACCAGTTGAGCAAAACTCTTTCCCATGACAATTCCTTTTCTTTAAAAAATTTACTCTCGTGGTCACTCAGCTTAGCTTAATCAAGAATTTCTTTTTTACACAAACTGTTTTGCACCGCAATAACCGCAGCCTCCACTCGTGAGTGGACATCCAGCTTTCTCAATATGGCTTTCACATGCAACTTAACAGTGCCATCTGCAATCCCAAGATTGCGTGCAATCACTTTATTGCTCTGACCTTCAGCTAGGTGACACAAAATTTCTCTTTCTCTTGGCGTTAGTGATGAGAACAATGCTTCTTTATCACTTTCAGGCGCTTGATCCCCCTGTACTACTTTAGCGAGTATACCGGTTAAAGAAGGCGCAACGATGGTTGCTCCTTTAACAATGTCTTCTAGTGCCTTTAGCAGCTCATCAGGCTCCATATCTTTCAACAAATAACCACGCGCACCACCTTGCAAGGACGACACAAGATCTTGCTCTTCTGAGCTCGTGGTTAGCATGACGATGGGCATGCTTAATTCTCGAGATTTAAGCTCCATGAGCACTTTCACCCCGGTCGTATTTGGCATCCGCATATCCAGCAATACCACATCAGGCTGCTCCTGGGTCACAAGCTCAACCCCTAAGCTTGCATCTCCTGTAGAGCCGACCACATGTAGGCCCCGGCGCTCTAGCAATTCTTGTAAACCAATTCGAAACAAAGCATGGTCATCAATCAGGCATAATCGCATTATGCGGCTCCTTGCTGAAAAATCAGCTCCACACGTGTTCCCTCTCCAGGTTCACTTTCAATTTTCAATTCACCGTTTGGCAACCTTCTAGCTCGCTCTTCCATAATAGATAGCCCTACATGCTCCCCAGGATGCCCTTCTATTTTTTGGGTTTGTATGCCAACCCCATCATCTTCCACTAAAACGATGTGCTGACCTCTTTGATTATTCTTTAATAACACTCGAACGGTTTGAGCCTGGCTGTGCTTTCGGATATTCGCCAAACATTCTTGTACAATTCTGACTACTTGCATTTCCATGTCAACCGACCAATCTGTTGCTTGGCTTTCATTTTGAAACAAACAATTTATTTGTGTTTCTTGCTTAAACCGAGCCACCAATGACTCTATCGCAGGGATCAACCCTCTCTTCCCTAATGGCGCCCTAAAATGGGCAATAAGCTCGCGCAACTCAGTATTCGCTTCATCTAAGCCATTTTTAATTCGATGAGATTCATCAAGCGCTTCTTCGTGACCCTCTTCAGACAGCATATCTTGTAAGACTTGTACTTGAAAACGTAAACTCACTAAGGTTTGAGCAAGAGAGTCATGTAACTCATGGGACAATAACGTTCTTTCCTGCAAAATCGAAAAACGACGAGACTCTTTATCTAAGCGGTCTTTTTCAATCGCCATCCCTAAGTGATTGCCAACACTTGTGAGTAAATCTATAGTATCTTCCCGATCAGACAAACCTGTTTTACGCACAAATAAATTATACACCCCCAAGGTTTTACCCATGTATTTTAACGGGATAGTAATCACTTCATACGGCCGCCCATCAATCGATTGATACTGCTCTAGTTGGTCACAATGTTTGGGGTTACTCTCACACTGGACATCACCATTATCTAACGCTTTAGCACATGCACACTGATCGTTAATCACACCTGTCTCGCACGCGACAGTCGTATTTTCAAAACCAATTTTACCCACAACATGCATTTTACCACCACCATCACATATTCGAACCATGGCAGCTTGTGCATTCACCATCCCTTTTAGAATGACTAAAAATTCGGAGAGTAACTCATCTAAATTGTTAGAGTGGTTAATCACTCTCGCTACTTCGTATAATGTTTTTAATGACGCCGTTTTTTGAGCCAAGCGAAAAGTATGCTTATTCACTTGAGCGTCCATATAATAGGTTAGGCGCGCAAGCTCTCCACACATGGTATTCAATTGGATGACAATACTACGAAATGTCCCCTTTTCAGGAATTGGCATCCGGTCACCAAGCCGCCCCATTGTCACGTGCTCAGACCATTGATCAATACTTTCCAGCTCTGTCGCAATATTTAAACGAATGGCTAGAACAAGGCGCCAAAGCGCCAATAAAATACCACCAAAAAGCAGTATTGAGACAATACCTGTTTGCCCACCTGTCAATGGTAACCAATGCAACACGCTGTTAAATAGTGACAACAAAACAACCGCCATTAAAGGCAAAAAAAGTCCTGTTGATGTTAAGAACCGTTGAAATATTTCTTTATTCATGAAAAATCCTACATTAAGTCATGACTTCTTTTTTAACGCTGGCAATGACTTCTCTTCTGGCTTGATCTAATTTTTCACCAATTTGAGCCCCCTTCAAACCAGTAATATCAAGCTGCTTAACTGATACAGGTAATAGGGCTTCTTGGCAGCGCTGCAAAAATTCAATGTTATGTATCACAGCCGGCTTTATAACCTTAATAATTTGGCAAATGCGGGTAAAGCGATCTGTTTTTTTAAACCCATCTTGCTGCTTCACCCAGTTCAACACTTGTTCGTCACTGAGTTCATTACCCAAAGATATTTGAGCGTGTATTACTTGTTGAGTTATTTGCTGAAACCGCTTTGGCATTGGCATTCTAACAACCACTTTATCAAAAGCCTCAACCGTAAGCTGTCCAAATAGAATGGCACATCGACTTTCCGCAGATTCAATCGTTTTGGCAGCTAAAGCAAGCTTACTAAGACCTTGTGCTTTTTGATGTGCCTCTGGCAGCATAAACAGTACCGCTAATTCAGGGAATAGAACAGCTAACGCGCCTGATTGATTAAGCACATGAAAATACCGGTCTGGCGCAGAGTCAGCCAATGCCCGCTCGGTTTCTTGCCACAAGCGCTCGGGGACAATGGCGTTTAACTCGCTAGAACGAACCATTTTTTTTAATAGCGCATGTGTCCCATGTGCCACCCTAAACCCCCACACACCAAAACGTGCAGCAAACCGTGCTATTCTCAGTAAGCGAATAGGGTCATCCACAAAGTCATGACTGACATGACGCAAGAACCCGTCGTGCAGATCCTCTTGGCCATTGAATGGGTCAATTATTTCACCCGTTTCAAAGTCCTGAGCCATGGCATTTATGGTCAAATCTCGGCGCTGCAAGTCTTCGGCTAGTGTGACATCAGGCGTGTAAATCAGCTCAAATCCGCGGTAGCCTGCTGCTGTTTTTTGCTCTTTTCTTGCCAACGCATACTCTTCCCCTGTTTGTGGGTGGTGATACACTGGAAACTCAGGATCTGCCATTGTGTAGCCTTGCTCTAGCATCTGCTCATGCGTTGCACCAACCACTACCCAATCACGATCTTTAACGGGTACGTCTAAAATCGCATCACGCACCGCGCCACCAACTAAGTACACTTTCATGACTCAGCTTGCTCAATTTTTTCTTCTTGTTGCAAATGCCACATTTCAGCGTAATGACTATTTTGCGCCAACAATTCCGAATGTGTCCCCTGCTCAATAATGCGCCCTTTATCCATCACTACAATACTATCAGCATCAATAATGGTGGACAGGCGATGAGCGATCACCAAGGTCGTATGGTGTGCAGCAACAGATTTTAAGGTTTCTTGAATTGACTGCTCTGTTTTAGAGTCCAATGAGGAAGTTGCTTCATCAAAAATCAGAATTTGGGTTTTCTTTAAGATGGCTCTGGCGATGGCAACACGTTGTTTTTCTCCACCTGAGAGCTTGAGCCCTCTTTCACCAACAACCGTCTCATATTGCTGCGGCAATTCAGTGATAAAACCATGGATTTGTGCCATTTCAGCCGCTTCAGTTAATGCCGCATCATCCGCGTCTGTTCTGGCATAAGCAAGGTTGTAATGTAAGGTGTCATTAAACAAAACGGTATCTTGTGGCACAATCCCGATGGCTTCACGCAAACTGTTCTGAGTCACCGATTTGATGGGTTGGCCATCAATCAATATCTCCCCCGACTGAGCATCATAAAACCGATACAGCAATCTGGCTAAAGTCGACTTTCCTGCCCCGCTACTACCAACAATTGCAATTTTCTTACCTGCAGCCACCTTCAAATTAAAATCAAATAAAATTTGCCTGTCATCTTGGTAGCTAAAATTGATGTTACGAAATTCAATTTCCCCCTCTTTAACAGCAAGAGGCTGTGCTTTAGGTGCATCTTTTATTTCTGTCGTTTGGTCTAACAATTTGACCAATAAATCCATATCGGCCAATGAGTACTTTATTTGCCGATAAACAATACCCAATGAATTTAAGGGGATAAACAGTTGTAACAAAAACGCATTAATTAACACTAAATCGCCCAAAGACAAGGAGCCATCCACCACACCTTGTGCGGCGAAAAACATGATCAACGTCACACCACAAGCGATGATGGCACCTTGGCCAAAGTTGAGCAGTGTCATTGAGGTAAAACTTTTAACCGCAGTATCTTCCCACTCGTTTAATGTTTTATCGTAACGATTAATCTCTAACTGTTCGTTATTAAAATATTTCACCGTTTCATAGTTAATTAAGCTGTCGACAGCTTGTGTACTGGCTTGAGAGTCGAGCTTATTCATATCAAGCCGGTAATGCATCCGCCACTCTGTCACCATCAACGTGAAACCGATATAAACAGCGACTGAGGTAAACATTATAATGGCAAATGAGGCTTCGTACTGAACCAGCAAAATAGAGGCGATCAAAATAAATTCGGCCAGCGTCGGCAAGACACTAAAAACCAAAAAATTCATCAAGGTACTTAAACTTCGGGTGCCTCGATCTAAATCACGGGAAATCGCACCCGTTTGACGTTCTAAATGAAAGCGCAACGGTAAATTGTGCAAATGCTCTAATACCTGCACCGATAATTTACGCATCACCCCGTAACGCACTCGGGCAAACAGTGCATCTCGCACTTCATTAAACAGGGAGCTGGAAAGCCGTAACGCACCATAAACGACGAGCAAAAAAACAGGCAACATCAACACCGCTGTTTTGTGTTGCTCTAATGCATCCACTATTTCCTTTAAAACTAAAGGGAT
>JABHGC010000070.1 GCA_018672285.1 Methylococcales bacterium | reverse complement strand
GTAGTATCATGGCCATATTATCTTTTGTCGATACATGGTTATCTCTAGCGTAATGTGCCATTTGGTCAAAATAGATCATCATGTATTTAACAAAAATAACGGCAAAAACGAGGTTAACTAAGATGATGACAATAAGGTGTATTGTATAGTTTTGTGACATTCTGGTGAATAAATTCATTGTCACAAGGCTTAGCCCTGCAATAATCATCATTTCTCCAGAGAGTCCTAGGTCATCCCCTCGGTAGTATAAGTACAAACTGATTTCAAATGTATCATAAATAATAAGCGAAAATACAACTGTGAATAGTAAGATGAAAAAATTCATACTGACTGATTCTAATGGTTTTTTTTGTGTTTGCTCTGAATTTAAGCTGTGCATATTCATGGCTAAGATCACTAAGGAACCTATACCTATTATTGCAATGAGCCAGATGTGAACGCTAATAATATCGTCTTTATATCGGTCGCTTAGAATGCGGTCGTTCGCTAATATGTTTTCCAAAATCATGATGACAAACAATATCATGATGGCGATTGGGAAAATTTTGCCACTGTGGTTGTTTGGCGGCTCAGTTGTATTGTGTTCTGTTTGTGGTGTGGCGATATTTTCTATTGGCTTGGGTTTAGGTTTCGGGTTAACTAAGTATTCAAAATAGGTTTCTAAAAATAATGTAGTGTCAGGGTTTAATTCAGTGCTTTTAGACAGTGAATCTATATTTTGTGGCCAATTAAAACGTTCAATCATCTCTTCCATTAACAATTTTGGAAAAATGTATTCATCCTGTAAAACAGTGGTGATTTGCTTTATAAAGATTGCATTGGTGTCAACGTCTGCCAAATTTTTAGCAAAGTCTTGCTGCATGTCTAAAAATATTTTAGTGGAATGGTCTGAGTCGAGGTTGTTGGCAATTCTTTTGACATAAAACTGTACTTGCTCTTCAAGGCTATTGTTGTCAATGTCCATTCTGTTTCCAATAAAGCGTTAAATAATGGTGCAAACCACACTCATCACGAACAGGTTTTCCACCCTAGGATAAGTCTATCCGCGATGGCTATAGAGTGCATTTGTTAATGTTGTAATTCTAGTAAGGTTTCTTGAACGGTCAGGCCTCTCATTCGGCCTAAGATGTTTGAAATATCGTGTAAGTCGTTTTCCAGTTCAATTGAAACGCCTTTGCTTTTTGCTCTTGAAATAAACCGTTCGATAACAGAGGAGTAATAGCGGTTGAATGGTACAAGGTCGTCTTTTCCTGAGTGGTAAGCGTAGGCTGTTCGTAAAAGAATCTGCAAACCTTGTAATTTTAACACCCAATCTTTTTTCATTATCGTTTTCAGTTCTGCGCTGTGTTTGTAGTAAAGGCCTGTGAGTTGTTGGCCTGTCTCTGAATTTTTCAGTTGGTTATCTCGTAATGCGCGAAGTTGATATTGGACTTTGTTGCCGAATGAAAACTGATTGGTTACCGACTCTGTGGCGCAAGCGGGGTTGCTGAATTCAAACGCACCCATATCAATTTTTCCATCATTGCGTGGTTTACCATCGAGATCGGTTGTGGGTGCATCAGTTGAGCTACCAGAGTTAATTGCGGGGGAGCCTGTTGTGAGGTGGAAGTTATTACCCTCTAAGTTAACAAATTGGGGGTCGACAGAAATGTTGCCATTTAGACCTGTTAGATCATCAGAGGTGTAATTCCTCTCATTGTTGAAGAAGAGGTTGTTTTCAATAGTTGAGAGGGTGCTATCTTGTGAGTTCAAACCAACGTCGTTACCTATCACAATATTATTACGGACAACTTTATTCTCAGGCTCCAGTGTTGGGCCAAAATCAATCCCTTGCTCGTTATTAACGAGGGTATTGTTCGTGATGCTGTGGGTGGCATTTCCTGTCGTTTGCATGGTAATGGCGGTGCAAGTGTTGTTGTGGATTAAGTTGTTGCTGACAGTTGGTGCTGTGTTGCCAAATAGGGCGATAGTGCCACCAATCAGTCCCTTGTCGCAGGTGTTTTGGCTGAAAGTATTACCTGTAATGGTTGGTGATAGCCCTTCGCCACCAACTGTGACGGTGCCTGTGTTGGCGAGAAAGACATTGTTTTTAACCTCAGAAAAATTGCCCATGATCTGAATGGCCGAAAAAATCAGTGTATCCCCTCCTGTAAAGGTGAAGCCTGATACGTCACTAAAATGGCCCAGTCTCAATATCGCGGAGAGGCGGTCAGCTGGCTGCAGAATGACTCTGTTAGCAGGGCCGTCGGCGATGAGGTGAATGATTTTTTCTGACGCGTCGATGTTTTCAATATAGATTGAGGGTTTAACTAAAATGGTGTCGTCATTCTCTGCCCCATCAATGGCTGCTTGAATGGTGGCAAAATCATCGGGAACAGTGTGGGTTGCTGCTACAGCAATGGTCGGTAATAGCAAAAAAAAAGCGAAAAAATGTTTGAGAATAGTGTTTATCCTTGAACCTCATCTTGAAAGTTAAATCAATATTAATTGGTGCTTATGTTACTTGTTATGATGCCGTTAAAGCACTTTTTTAGATAAAAGGTTCTATCTGGTGGATAAGTGGTTGCTTTTGATGGGGCGAACTTTTTATCGACTTGTCTTTGAAATAGAGAGTCCTGATGTAACTATTTATTGTGTGAGGGCATGTAGAAGCTGTACGCCTGCAACGGCGATACCGGCAATACCCAGTGTGACTTCAACCTTGCTTAATTTTTCTTTAATGACATTGATTGTGGTGTGAACACCTACAGAGTCCGTCAGCTTTTTCAGTGCACCTATTCCAAACAAAGCACCAAGGCATAATAAAACAATATCGCCAGCCAGCCAGATTATGATGGCAACAAAGGAGAGGTTGTCCATTTTTGTCATTAACCCAAGAAATGACCATGCCCCCCAGAACATCGCCATGCCGCCAAGTAAGCTTTGAATATCGGAGACCTTAGCGAGAATGACTGCGGCCTCTGGTTTCTTGCTTAATATGAGGCTGGATAAGCTTAATGCGCCAAGGCTGACTAAAAACGAGATGCTCACCAAATAGTGACCAATGAATGAAAACAATATAATGGTGACGATTAACCCGGGTAGTAACCACTGTAACCAAGAGGGTTCATGAATGGTGGTGTAGGTTAAGTCTTCTTCAGTGGGTTCTTTGCGAGTTTGAATGCCTTCAGCTTCTGCTGCATCAATACGGTTGGGTTGAGCATCAGTGGGTTTGATTTCTACCGGTTCAAGGCTAAGTTCTAACGTTGGTTTGTCTTCTGGTTGGTTTGGCATTGTTATCCTCAAATACACGTTTTTAACCATTATAGACAGAGACTCGCGAGTATGCTTTTTGTGCCTCTGGTTGATGGGCTGATAATCCTTATAGGGATAGACCTTAATCGCTGTTAGGTAGTCTTAAAGGGATATGCTAAAATTTTCCGGTTAAAAAATTCCTTTATACAAGCAGAGATAGTGTATGTCTAAACAGGTTACCTTTTTTACTGAGCCAGGTGGCAGTTGCCAAGGTGCTATTCGTGTTGCGGGAGATAAATCCATTTCTCACCGCTCGATTATGCTCGGTTCTCTTGCCAAAGGCACCACGGAAGTGACTGGCTTTCTGGAGGGGGAAGATGCGTTAGCAACACTAAAAGCGTTTAAAGCGCTTGGCGTTAAAATTGAAGGGCCTGATCAGGGCAAGGTGACCATACATGGTGTTGGTATGGGGGGGCTTAAAGCACCAACACAAGATTTAAATTTGGGTAATTCAGGTACGTCAATGAGGTTACTGTCTGGTTTGTTATCAGGGCAACCGTTTGCATCGAAGTTAACCGGGGATCATTCCTTATCAGGTCGTCCAATGAAACGCGTGATAGACCCATTGCTGCTCATGGGGGCGAATATTGACTCTAATGAAATGGGTACTGCGCCTTTGTTTTTACGCGGTGGTGAGTCGCTTAAGGGCATTGATTACGATATGCCAATGGCCAGTGCCCAAGTTAAATCCTGTGTTTTATTAGCGGGGTTATACGCCGAAGGTCAAACATCAGTGACTGAGCCTGCACCCACCCGAGACCATACCGAGCGTATGTTGCAAGGCTTTGGTTATGAGGTGAAACGAGAAGGCGCGACTGTCACCTTGCAAGGTGGTGGTGAATTAACCGCGTGTAATGTCGATGTGCCTAGTGACATATCATCGGCGGCATTTTTTCTAGTGGCAGGCTCCATTACACCCAATGCTTCATTGACATTGTCACATGTTGGCATGAACCCAACACGTATTGGTGTGATTAATATTCTGCAGCAAATGGGGGCTGATATTACGGTAGAAAACGCACGCGAAGTAGGGGGTGAACCTGTTGCTGATTTGGTTGTTAAACATGCGCCGCTGAAAGGGATTCAAATACCAGAAGATCAAGTACCGCTCGCCATTGATGAATTCCCCGTTATTTTTATTGCCGCAGCCTGTGCTGAAGGCCAAACCGTGTTAACAGGTGCTGAAGAATTAAGGGTGAAAGAAAGTGACCGTATTCAGGTGATGGCCGATGGGCTAGTGGCTTGCGGTATCAATGCGACAGCAACGCCAGATGGCATGATTATCGAGGGTGGCCAATTAACCGGCGGTAAATTAGACAGCCATGGTGACCACCGAATCGCGATGGCTTTTACCGTCGCAGGGTTGCAGGCAACAGGCGTGATTGAGATTGCAGATTGCGACAATGTAAACACCTCTTTTCCTGACTTTATCGCATTAGCGAATCAAGTCGGCATCAACGTCAGTGCAAAGGAAGTATCATGAGTGTAGTGGTGACCATTGATGGTCCTGGTGGTGCTGGTAAAGGGACAATTAGCCGAATTGTGGCCATGCGAATGGGGTGGCACTATTTAGACAGTGGCGCGTTGTATCGCACCTTGGCATTGGCGGCGCTGAAAGCCGGCGTGGATGAAACCCAGTCGGAACAATTGCTCGACCTAGCGAAACACCTGCCTCTGACCTTCTTATTAGAAAGTGAAGACGAGGATCATCGTGTCCTTTTAGACGGTGTCGATGTCACTGATGATTTGCGTAATGAGCAAACCGGCAGCATGGCGTCTAAAGTAGCGTCTAATCAAGCCGTGCGAGCGGCATTGCTGCAATGGCAGAGAGATAACGCCGTTGCGCCAGGCTTAGTGGCTGACGGCCGTGATATGGGTACAGTAGTCTTTCCTGATGCCCCGATAAAAATATACTTAACGGCAAGCTTGGAAGAGCGTGCTAATAGACGGTATAAGCAGTTGATAGCTAAAGGGTTAGATGTTAGTATTGGCGAGCTTTTAGAGGAGATCCGCGTTCGAGATGAGCGGGATATGAATCGAGAGGTTGCACCGCTCAAGCCCGCCGATGATGCAGTAACCATAGATTCTACAGAAATTACGATTGCCCAAGTTGTTGATAATATTTTAAAATTAATCAATAAATGAGTTTTTCGAACACCTATTGGGGTGTTTCTCAATAGGCATTAGGTTCGGATTTTGCTATAAAATCAGACCGAATTTTTTAAATGAGCGAGACGTGATAATCATGTCTCATATGTTTCACCTTAACAATTTGGTTTCTAATTTTGGATTCCAAAGGATATTTTTTCCATGACTGAAAGTTTTGCTGAATTATTTGAAGAGAGTTTAAATAAAACTCAATTAGTCCCGGGTACCATGCTTGTTGGTACTGTTGTAGAAATCGGGAATGATTTTGTTATCGTTAACGCCGGCTTAAAATCAGAAGGCGTGATCCCTAAAGTGCAATTTTTAAACGCTGAGGGCGAATTAGAAGTTGCCGTTGGGGACGATGTAGAAGTAGCACTTGATACCGTGGAAGATGGTTTTGGTGAAACTCGCCTATCTCGTGAGCGAGCTAAACGTAACCAATCTTGGATACGTTTAGAGAAAGCTTACGAAGATAGCGAAACAATCGTTGGTATGATCAATGGTAAAGTAAAAGGTGGGTTCACAGTTGATGTTGATTCTATCCGTGCATTCTTACCAGGTTCATTAGTTGACGTTCGCCCAGTACGTGACACAGCGTACCTTGAAGGTAAAGAATTAGAATTTAAAGTCATCAAGCTTGATCGTAAACGCAACAACGTTGTTGTTTCTCGACGTGCTGTTGTTGAGTCTGAGTACTCTGCAGAGCGTGAAGCGCTTCTAGAAAGTTTGGAAGAAGGCAAAGTTGTGAAGGGCGTGGTCAAGAACTTAACCGATTACGGTGCGTTCGTTGATTTAGGCGGTGTTGATGGTTTGTTACACATTACAGATATGGCATGGCGTCGTGTACGTCACCCATCTGAAATCGTGAACATTGGTGATGAGATTGACGTTAAAGTCCTTAAATATGACCGAGAGCGTACTCGTGTATCATTAGGTCTTAAACAGTTGGGCGAAGATCCATGGAAAGCAATTGATCGTCGTTACCCACCACAAACACGACTATTTGGTAAGGTTACGAATCTTGCTGACTACGGTTGTTTTGTTGAGTTGGAAGAAGGCGTTGAAGGTTTAGTACACGTTTCAGAAATGGATTGGACCAACAAAAACATTCACCCTGCTAAAGTTGTACAGTTAGGTGATGAAATTGAAGTGATGGTTCTGGATGTTGATGCAGAGCGTCGTCGTATCTCATTAGGTATGAAACAGACTCGTGCTAACCCATGGGAAGAGTTTGCTACCAACTTCAATAAGAACGACAAAGTCACTGGTGTTATCAAATCTATCACTGACTTTGGTGATTTCATTGGTCTTGATGGTGGT
>JABHGC010000116.1 GCA_018672285.1 Methylococcales bacterium | reverse complement strand
GTCATATTGGCCTCTGTAATGTGTTTGGTAGCTTATTACTTTACACCTGAGTCTTACTTTACTCTATAGGTGTTTTTATTTAGCTACGACCAGAGGTCATGCACTTATCATACGAATTCAGGAAGCTTAACAATGAGTCATCGGTTACGTTTTTGTTTGTTGTTTATTATCGTGTCATTGGTTGCTTGTAGCTCGCTCAATACAAGGCCACTTAAAGACATTGATATTGGCCAAGGTGTGACTTTTTCCTTGTTGCCCGTATTGGCCGTTGATCGACCAGTTATTGTGACGCAACAAGTGGTCATTACGTTTAATGGTGAGCGGCATACGTTGATTAGTACCTTTGAAGTGAGCCAGGAAAAATTTGTGGTGGTGGGTGTGACGCCAGTGGGCGTGAAAATTTTCTCTGCAGAACTATCTGATCAGTCATTAGAGTGGTCGAGTTTACCGGTTTTGCCCAGTCAATTTGATGCAAAATATTTGTTGGCCGACGTGCAGCTTGTTCATTGGCCGATACAAGCCCTTCAAAGCGCTTTAGCGCCGTCCAATGTTTTGGTTCAGCAGCAAGGGTTGCATCGAGTGGTGGTGGCGAAGGGAAAAAACATCATTGAAATGGACTTGCAAGGTGAGGGCCCATGGTATGACCATGTGGAATATCGACACTTACAACGCGGCTATGCATTATTCATCGACACGTTATCGGTATCCCCATTATGAAACAAAATCTTAAGCTATCCTCGCTCGGTATTATCAGTGCTCTAGGTTCAGGTACTGAGGAGACGGCACAGCGTTTAATGCGGGGGGATTTATCGGGTATGGTCAAGCGCCCCTCCATTTTAATGGGTGGTGAGGCGTTAGTCGGTGAAGTGGCAGACAGTTTACCCTGTATTCCTGAGAAACTGTCGCAATATGCCAGTCGTAATAACCAAATATTACTGGCAGTAATGCTGCAAATTATGCCAGATATCGAGCGGGTGATTGAGCAGTATGGGGCTGATCGAGTTGCAGTGATTTTAGGGTCGAGTACCTCTGGTGTGAGCGTGTCTGAGCAAGCACTTTCCGTCAAGCACGCTCAAGGTGCATACCCTGGTCACTTTAATTACCAGCAGCAAGAGATGGGGAGTGCTTCAGCTTTTCTCGCAGAGTATTGTCAGTTAACCAATGTTGCATTAACCATTTCGACGGCATGTTCATCGAGCGGTAAAGTGTTTGCAAGTGCTCGGCGTATGGTGGAATCTGGTATGTGTGATGCCGTCTTAGTCGGGGGGGTAGATAGTTTATGTCAACTTACTGTGAATGGGTTTTCGGCATTAGAGTCAGTCTCAAGTGAGCACTGTAACCCATTCAGTCAAAATCGAAAGGGCATCAATATTGGTGAAGGTGCGGCTTTGTTTGTATTAGAAAAAGGTCGTGATGGTATTCAGTTAATGGGGGTGGGTGAATCCTCAGATGCACATCATATGTCAGCCCCTCACCCAGAAGGGGATGGTGCGGAAGCGTCAATGCGCCATGCGTTAACACAGAGTGGGCTAAAACCTGAGCAAATAGGGTATCTTAATTTACATGGTACAGCGACTGAAAAAAATGATGAGATGGAAAGTTATGCCGTAGCAAGAGTCTTTTCTGAATCATTATATTGTAGTAGCACTAAGCCTATGACAGGGCATACCTTGGGGGCTGCTGGCGCAATTGAGCTGGCATTTTGTTGGTTAACCTTGTCAGATGATAATACATCTGCCCAGTTACCACCGCACCTATGGGATGGTGTACTTGACCCTAATTTGTCCGCACTTAATTTCGTGGCTCCAGGTCAATCTCTTCCTGAAAATAGTCAGTATGCTATGAGCAGTACGTTTGCCTTCGGTGGCAGTAATGTAAGCGTTGTGATCGGGAGGGAAAAATGAGTGTTGCAGACGATTTTCCAATCAAAGAGGTTATTCCTCATAGCCATGAAATGATTCTCATTGATGAAGTGATTGATCATGGGGCTGAGTTTTTAACTGCCCGAGTGAGGATTAAGCCAAGTTCATTGTTTGCTGAAGCCGAAGGAGTACCGGCTTGGGTTGGTGTTGAGTATATGGCTCAAACAATTGCAGCATGGTCAGGGGTTAATGCTAAGCTTGAAGGGCGTGATGTTAAGGTTGGCTATTTAGTGGCGACTCGTAAATATACGGCACACCAAATGCATTTTGCGGTGGGTGAGTTGTTAACCATTCACGTTCAACAAGAATATTTTTTAGATGAGATGGGTATTTTTCAGTGCAGCATTACTTCAGATAAATTGGTTGCTGAAGCGGCACTTAATGTATATCAACCCGACTAAAGGAAATTGAAAATGACACAAACAATATTGGTAACAGGCTCTAGTCGCGGAATTGGTAAAGCCATTGCCCTAAAAATTGCTCAGATGAAATTTGATGTGGTACTCCACTGTAGAGCAGACTTGGATGCGGCAGACTCTGTAAAGTCTACCATCGAGTCGATGGGGCAGAAAGCGAGGGTTTTACAGTTTGATGTGTCAGATAGAGACAGTTGTAAGGCAATATTGGAACAAGATGTTGAAGATAATGGCGCTTATTATGGTGTCGTTTGTAATGCTGGTATCACAAGAGATAATGCTTTTCCTGCCCTTTCAGGTGATGACTGGGACAGTGTGATTCATACCAATTTAGACGGTTTTTATAATGTGTTAAACCCTTTAGTGATGCCAATGGTAAGAGCTAAGAAAGGGGGGCGCATTGTGACGATGGCATCCGTTTCTGGTCTTATTGGTAATCGAGGTCAAGTCAACTATAGTGCTGCAAAAGCCGGTATCATTGGAGCAACTAAGGCACTTTCTATTGAACTGGCTAAGCGTAAAATTACGGTTAACTGTGTTGCGCCAGGGTTGATTGAAACGGATATGATTGAGGGTGTGATGAAAGATGAGGCGATGAAAATGATTCCGCTGAGGCGCTTAGGTCAGGCAGAAGAAGTCGCATCACTGGTAGGCTATTTATTGTCAGATCAGGCAGGCTACATTACCCGTCAAGTGATTTCGATTAACGGTGGTATGATCTAATGAATCGAGTTGTCATTACAGGCATGTCGGCGATTACTTCGTTAGGACAAGACTGGAAAACGCTGCATAACAATTTACTCGCAGGCAACAACGCTGTTGTCGTGATGGATGATTGGAGTCGGTTTGAAGGTTTAAGAACCCGGTTGGCAGCACCAATTCCTGATTTTATAGCACCTAAATATGGGCGTAAAAAAGTCAGGAGCATGGGAAGAGTGGCGCTCATGGCAACCCGTTCATCTGAATTGGCCTTAGAGCAAGCCGGGTTATTAAATGAGCCTGTTATTCAAAGTGGTGATATGGGTATTGCTTATGGTTCTTCGTCTGGCACACCAAAAGCGATGGAAGGTTTTGGTCAAATGTTGCTAAACGACAGCATGGACGGAATGGACGCTAATACCTACATCAAAATGATGTCGCATACGACGGCAGTGAATTTAGATGTGTTCTTTGGCATAAAAGGACGTGTGATCCCGACTAGTAGCGCTTGTACATCCGGTAGTCAAGGTATTGGTTATGCCTATGAATCTATTAAGTATGGCTTGCAAACGATGATGTTAGCAGGTGGGGCTGAAGAGTTGGACGCAACACAAGCGGCGGTCTTTGATACCTTGTTTGCAACCAGTATTAAGAATGATCAGCCTGAGTTAAGTCCAAGACCTTTTGATGCAAATCGGGACGGGTTAGTGATCGGTGAAGGTGCTGCTACTCTGGTACTAGAATCTCTAGACCATGCACAAGCAAGAGGCGCAACCATCATCGCTGAGGTGATTGGGTATCATTGTAATTCAGATGGGCAGCATATTACTCAGCCAAATGTGACGACAATGAAAATAGCGATGGCCAAAGCATTGGAGGATGCCAATATTGATGCGAGTGTTGTGGGCTATGTGAATGCACATGGTACAGCAACTGAGAAAGGCGATATTGCAGAGTCGCACGCAACAAATGCCGTGTTTGGGTCTGGCACCCCAGTTAGTTCATTAAAGTCCTATTTAGGGCATACGCTAGGGGCATGTGGTGCAATAGAGGCGGTTTGTAGTGTTGAAATGATGAACAGCCATTGGTTTTCACCGACGCTGAATTTGGATCAGCCGGACCCTGAATGTGCAGAGCTGGATTACATTGTCGGCGAAGGGCGTAAGATAAAAACAGATCATGTGGTCTCTAACAATTTTGCCTTTGGTGGAATTAACACGTCACTGGTATTTAAGCGTTGGCAAGAAGCGTGATTAAATCATTTGTTTGGTGTGTATATGCATTGCTGTTGTCCATTTTTGATACCGGCTCATCAGTGCTGTGTTTTTTTTGGGAGAGAAAATACAGGGCTTAAAGCTATATTTGTCGATAGGGTTTAGTAAGTATGCCAACCCTCGTGATGTTGCTTCAGCATCAGAGTATCTATAGACTCGTTTTTGGCTAAGGTCACTTAGCCGTTGGCAAATGCTATTTTGCTGAGAAAACCCGCCGCTTAAAATAATATTCTGAGCAGGTTCTATTTTACTGGAAAAAGCGTCGATATTTCTTTGTAGTAAAAATAGAATGCTCTCTAACAAAGCAACTGCTTGGTTATTGATTCCGGTACTATCAATAAATACAGGTGTAAAGGCAGGCTTCCAGTCTGGTGAGCCGAGGCCTGAAATTCCGTTTAAACAGATGCCGGGGTTAACTTGTTGCGTTAATAAAAGCGCTATTGTGTCAAAAAATTCAGGATATGAACGGTCTTTGATAAACCAGTCAATGGCACTTCCTGCGCCATTCACCGTCCCCTCTAATACAAAAATTTTATCTTGTTCTGTCGACATCGCCAGGCTATTAAGCAGCGGGTCTGGATTGTTTAGAGGTTTTGGAATCACTTGTTGCAAAAAACAACCCGTACCCATATTGATATAAAGGTTCTCAGGCTTTGGGGGGCCGAGGCTAAATAATGCCGCTGATTGGTCTCCTGTGGCAATATTGAGTGGTGTGCCATTGTGAAGCCTACCCCAGTTATGTTGACAAGGGTGAATGGTGGGAAGTTGCAGTGTGGTTAACCCATAGTCGGTGAGCAGTGATTGTTGCCAAGCGTTGGTGTGTATATTAAACAGGTTGGTTCGACTGGCGTTGATGGGGTCGGAGGTATAGGGCACCTCTTGGAGTAAATTAAACAGTAGGTAACTCATTAAAGGCGCAATGGCCAGCTCAGATGAGGGGGTGTTTTTTACATCACTTAAGTGCTGTGTACACCATTGGATTTTACTTGCTCCATAGTGAGCTGATGGCCTTAACCCTGTGATTTCTGATAAATCTTTTTGGGAAATAACGCTTTCACTTGCTCTTGTGTCTTGCCAGCTAATGATATTTGAAAGGGGTTGAGAGGTACTTCTATCCCAGCACGCAATTGAGCTGCGTTGACAGGCGATTCCAGCCACAATAATTGCTCCACTTGGTAAGCCTGTGGTTGATACTGTTTGTTCTATAGCAGTGTTGATTGATTGTAAAAGTGCCTGAGGGTCATGCTCGACGTGACAGGCCTTTGGCCTTAAAGTTTGAATGTCGCAAGCTGCTTGGTTGACTAATGTCAGGGAGTGATCAAACAAGCTGGCGCGGCTGGCGTGACCACCTTGGTCGATCGTGAGGTAAAAATGTTCAGACATGGTCCTTACCCGTATGGCGTTGATACTCATCAGTATGGCAGAGCCTTTAGAGCTATACTGATTAGGTGGCTTAGATCGTTAATTAGAAATGAGAAAATAATGTCAATGAATAGTAAAAGATCACAGAATTATCAAGCGCTTTTGTTGGTCGGCGCATTGATTATGCCCTGTAGTGCTAGCGCCGATAAAGCTAAGGCGGCTGAATACTATGAGAGTGCTGCAGCGTTAGTCAGTCAGGGGAAGCCTGCATCCGCCATTATTGAATTGAAAAATGCGCTACAACAAAATGCAGACTTGCTACCTGCTCATGTTTTGTTAGGTAAGGTGTATTTATCTGAAGGCAGTGCCGCACAAGCTGAAGAAGCTTTTTTAAAGGCTAAATTACTCGGTGCAGATAAGACGCTCGTGTACTCCCTGTTAGCGCAATCTTATTTGCTTCAGTCTAAATTTCAGACCCTAGTCGGAACATTAGACCATAAAGGGTTGCCAAGAAAAGACAAAGCCGAGTTATTTGTCCATCGTGGGCATGCTTATTTACAACTTCGTGATTTTGAAAAATCTAACGATGCATTTTTGCAAGCAGCCAACCTTTCTCCGCAAGCTGCAGACCCTATTGCAGGTCGAGCGTTATTATTGATGCACCAGGGCCAAACCAACGACGCTAAAAAATTGGCAGACCAGGCTTTGTTGTTAGAACCCGAAAATGCCGAAGGGTGGAATGTCCAAGCTTCTTTAGCTCATCGAGCAGGTAACTTGGTTGCTGCACAAAACGCATACGGAAAAGTGCTGGGGTTTGACCCGAAGCATTTGGCTGCGCGCTTAGCTCGGGTGGGTATTTATTTGGATTTGCAGAAAATTAAACTGGCAGAAAAAGATTTGGCTTTTTTAAGAACAAGTTTTCCGTATGAGCCACGGTCTTTATATTTGCAAAGTGTGCTTTTTAATCAGCAAGGTAAACAGTCTGATGCTTTGAAAAACATCCAAACTGCAGCGGATGTTTTGGATGAATTGAACCCAAAAGTCGTGAGTAGTAATCAGACTTTAATGATGCTTGCTAGCTTGGTGTATTTTGATCTTAATCGGCTTGAAAAAGCAGAGGAATATCTCAAAATATACATTGCTCGCTTCCCTAGTGAGCTGGGGGCGAGGAAGTTATTAGCCAACATTTTACTGAAAAGTGGTCGATATCAAGACTGTATTAAAATATTGAGCCCGGTTGTAAAGCAGGACCAGAATTCACCCGATATACTGTCGCTTTTGGGGCGAGCATATATTGGCCTTGGGCAGCATGATCAGGCGTTATCAATGCTGACAAAAGCAGTTGAGTTAGATGGTAATGTCGGTAACAAAACAGAGTTAGCACTAAGCCAAATTGGGGTGGGTAATAAAGGGCTTGCGATTGAGTTATTATAAAATATCTATGTGCAAGATGGTACGCAGCTTCAAGCTGGCATTATTCTGGCGAGACTTTATTATGAGAAACAGCAGTTAGACAAAGCGCTCAGTATTTCGACAAAGCTGCTGGTGCAAGCGCCAGATTCAATCCAGTTGTTATTACTGACGGGTAATATTTTTGCAGCATCTGGGCAATACCTGGAAGCCAGAGCAAAATTTGAGGCAATTTTATTACAAGAGCCGACCTTCCTATTGGCTAAAATCAGTTTAGGTAAATTGCTGTTGGCAGAGGGAAAAGTATCTCAAGCAAGAGCTTATTATAATGCCATGCTTGATCATCACGCTGAAAATGTTGCTATATTAACAACGCTTTCTCAGCTTGAAATATTGCAAAATAATATACCTCAAGCCATACGGCATTTAGAACGTGTCCGTGATTTTGATGCAAAAAATTGGCGTGTGCGACTGGAGCTATCGAGCTTGTACCTGCGTTCGGATTTAAAGTCAAAAGCGTTTGAGATGGTATTAAGTGCTAAGCGTATTGAGCCGAAGGAGCCAAAAATTTTATTTGCCGTGGCGAATGTTGCCATGCTGGTTAATGATGTATCTGAGGCTAAAGTCAGTTTTAGTCGATTGATATCATTGTATCAGTCAGATGCTAAAAAATTATTCACAGTAGCTTCTGCACAGTACTCGGTCGGTTTAACTGAGGATGCCATTGCAACGGTGAAGCTTGCCATACATTACCAATCATTGTTTCCTGAAGCTGAGGTAGCACAGGCGACGTGGCTGTTGGCACTTAACCGCACCGCTGAGGCTGAGTTGATGGTTGAGCGATTAAAGCAGATCAATATTGAGAAAACACAACTTAATCAGTTGCTGGGGGATATTGCTTATCAAAAAGGTCGCTATGTTGAAGCCATTGAATTTTATCGTGAAACGCCTAGTGATGTTCGCCAGGTAGTGCGCTTATATAATGCGTATGTGGCTAAAGGCGATACTGATATCGCGCTTGTTGAGTTGGAGCAGTGGGTTGAGACGCATCCAGGTGATTTGAGGATAACCGCGTTGTTAGTAGAGGCTAATTTGCGTTTGGGCCGAACAGAGGTGGCACAAGGTTTACTTGAGTTTTTGGTTAAGAAGCTCCCTAACCAGGCTTCTTTACTGAATAATTTAGCCAATATCTATGCTGAAAAAAATGACCCTAGGGCGTTACCCTTTGCTAAAAAAGCCTATGAGTTGGACGCTGAAGACGCTTCGATTAATGATACTTTAGGTTGGTTGTTACTTAAGGCTGGCAAGCCTAAAGAGGGTTTGAGGTATTTGCGTGATGCGGAGTATAGAGCGTCTGATAGTTTAGAGATTCGATATCATATTGCGGTGGCTTTAAACTTGCTGCAAAGACATTCCGAATCGGTAGAAATTCTACAATCTTTGGTCAAAAGCAAAGCCCCATTTTTGCATAAAAATGAGGCTTTGTTACTGTTAAAAAAATTGACAGTGGAGTGATGCTTAAGCGTTTTTCTTTTTACGCTGGTTAAAGCCAAATGCTGCAAGTGCAAGTGCCATCAGCGCTGTGCTTGAAGGCTCTGGTACTGATGTTGAGCTACCTGGTGTGCCAGGGTAGGTTGCTTTGATGTTCTTGATTTTGAATGAATCCCAGTCACAGTCATCGTAGTTTGAATGGTTAAGTGCCGCAATTAACCAAAAGCTAGAGGTTCTTGGTACGCTTAGTCCGTTCTCTGTCACTCCGGGGTTAATAATACCGGTGTAGTCATCATTGTCACCGACGATGTTACTCGCAGTTAATTCTCTGTTACGGTCGCTATTGTTTGCATTTGTCTTAGTGTTGTTATTACTTACAAGCTCCCAACCAGAGCCAGAGTTGCTATCTGCAAGTTGAGCATAAGATTTACCTAAAATATTAGATGATGCATTTGTACCTTGACCGGTAAATCGAAAGAGTGAGAAGTCGGCATCTTTTGGATAGCCTAATGTGATTTCTTCCAATGAAACTGCTTTATTGAAAGAGAATAAGACTGAGTCAAGTTTGTAACCGTTATCAACGGTATGAGAGTCACCGTCATAAGAGCTTACGCCGAGGCCGTGGCTGAATGCATTTAATTGAGCGGAGTGGATTGTAGAGTCTGTTGAAATCCTTGAAGCAAAACCACTCACTTGGGCTGTGATGGCTGGCTTGTTAGCGTTGCTAGTGTCTATGCTAGAACGGTCACATGAATTGTTATAGGCACAATTATTACCATTACCTGTAAATGTCCAGCTGTAGGCTGCATGTGCTGAAATACTGACAAAATTTGAGCTTAGTGCAATACATGACAATAAGAGCGTTTTTTTAAAATTCATGGTGATTTTCCATTCCATATATAATTATTATTGATAATAAGGCAAGTGTTGTGCCAATTTCAATAAGGCATATTAAAACAACCTGTTATAGCGTGTGCTGTTCAGACTCATGTCACTGAAAGCGTTTGTTGTAAAAAAATCTGACAACGTTTCTGCCTGCTGCATCCTCTGTACTACCTTATATATAGTATTAATGCCAAACTCACCGTTGGCTATGTGTCATAGGTCAAACTGTGAACTCGGTAGCAGTTTTTTAAATCGTGATAGAGATGATTTCAATGAGTCAGTGGTTCGACATATTTCAGAAGCAGCACCCATACCAAATAGAAGCTTTAGTGCACCCGTTGCTCGTGTACAAAAAACTTCGAGTCCTGGTCTTAAGAGAAGATCAAAACCACCCTGAGATTCCCGGTAACAAATTTTGGAAACTGAAATACAACCTCAAGCAGGCGATGACTGAACGGCAGGACACATTGCTCAGCTTTGGTGGAGCCTACTCCAACCATATCTTAGCATTAGCTCAAGCGGGCCAATTGTTAGGGTTGAAAACCATCGGTGTGATTCGAGGTGAGCCGCATGACGAGCTTAATCCTATTTTGTTAAAAGCGGTTGCTGCTGGAATGACGTTGGACTATTTGTCGCGCAGTGATTACCGGCTAAAGCATACCGAGGCAATAACCGAGGCATTGATTGCCAAGCATGGCCGGTGTTTTATTGTGCCTGAAGGAGGCAGTAATGCGTTGGCAGTCAAAGGAACATCAGAAATATTGCCGAGAATAAATGAGCCCTTTGACGTGGTGTGTGCAGCCGTTGGCACGGGAGGGACTTTAGCCGGGCTAATTCAGTCATTGCAACCTCGTCAACAAGCCATTGGTTTTAGTGTGTTAAAAGGGGGCGGCTTTTTACAGGAAGAGGTTGCCAGTTGGCTAACACCAAAGGCGCCGAGTGAAAAGCAATGGCAGTTACAGCTAGATTACCATTTTGGCGGCTATGCTAAAGTTAAGCCTGAATTATTGAACTTTATTACGCAGTTTCATTCTGATCACAGGATACCGATAGAACCTGTGTATACTGGGAAGCTGTTTTTTGGGCTATTTGACTTGATTGAAAAAGATTATTTTTCTCCGGGGCAAACTATTTTGGCTATTCATACTGGGGGTGTTCATTCATGAGCCAAGCCTATTTATTCTCTAGCAAACGATTTATGCCGCTGTTTATCACACAGTTTTGCGGTGCTTTTAATGATAATACCTTTAAAAATGCACTGACAGTGATGGTGGGGTTTCAAGCAGCCGAAAAATTGATGCTCCCGCTAGGGCAATTAATTCCCTTAAGTATGGGTTTATTTATTCTACCGTTCTTTTTATTTTCAGCAACAGCTGGGCAGTTGGCTGATAAATACGATAAAGCCATGTTGATTCGAAGGGTCAAGCAAGTCGAAATACTGTTGATGGTATTCGCAGGCGTTGGTTTTATTTTAGACAGCGTGATTTTGCTGTTTATCGTACTGTTTTTTATGGGGGTTCAATCGACGGTTTTTGGCCCGTTAAAATACAGTATTTTACCTCAGCAGCTCAAAGAGAGTGAGCTGGTTGCCGGTAATGGCTTGATAGAGATGGGGACTTTTTTGGCCATTTTATTAGGCACGATTGGCGGCGGCTTACTGATCGAAATTGAAGGGGTAGGTGTCTGGGTCGTCTCATTGGTGGTGCTCGGTATTGCTATTGCAGGATGGCTTTCAAGTAGAAATATACCTGAGGCACCCGCTTCTGATGCTACTTTAAAAGTGAATTGGAATTTTGTTACTGAAACCATGAGAGTGATGTCCTTTGCTTTAAAAAATCGGACGGTTTTTATTGCCATTATTGCGATTTCTTGGTTCTGGTTTGTGGGCGCTGTGTACCTTTCTCAGTTGTTAGAGTTTAGTAAAGAGGTGCTGCATGGCACGCCAATGGTTTATATCTTGTTGCTGACTTTTTTCTCTATCGGAATTGGTATTGGCTCTGTCGCCTGTGAGAAATTAACCCATGTCTTTTCTAAAATGCGACTGATTGTGATTGGTGCGATAGGTCTGTCTGTGTTCTCGATGGATATGAAGTTGGCAAGTGATGGTTTTGCGGCGTTGCAGTTGGCCGCCACTGTGCCAGCGGATTATTTAGTGAATGTCGCTGGGTTGCATTTGCTCATGGCAATATTATTAGTTGGATTTTTTGGTGGACTATACATCGTGCCTTTATATGCTTATATTCAGCAGAAAAGTGATCAGCAAGTGATGGCTCGTGTGATTGCTGCGAACAATATTCTGAATGCATTATTTATGGTGATTGCCTCTGTCATTGTGATGTTGGTGAGCTGGTCAATCCCTGTGTTGTTTTTTGCTGTTGGCGTTATGAACTTAGTGGTATTGGCGTTAATGCTGACGCTGGAAGCGTATGCATAATTATCACTAAACACTTTCAATTACAGCATCCATATCCAGGGTAAATGAGAATAATTCTCAATATGCAATTTATATTGTGACGGGGAACTATTTGAAACCATTTCTGCGTAT
>JABHGC010000071.1 GCA_018672285.1 Methylococcales bacterium | reverse complement strand
TCATAAATGAGTAGCCTTGGCTGTTTGTTTGTGCTGTTTTGTCGCACTCATTATAACTAATGAGGCCAGGCATTCTCTTTTTTTTTTCGTTATTTATCAATAAAGACGCTTACTTTCAGACTTTTGCATCTACCTCAACAGGAAAACAGTCACTTATGGCAAATGTTTTTATTGCAAGACAGCCTATTTACAGCTTTGCAAATGAGCTGTTTGCGTATGAATTACTTTACCGGCACGACAATAAAAACCAATCCGACATAGATGACGAAACGGATGCCACCATTCAAACCTTAATGAATGCATTAGTTCACATTGGTTTAAGCAACATTGTCGGAAAAAATTTGGCTTTCGTTAACTTATCAGAAGCATTTTTATATAAGTCTTACGCCATCCCGTTTACTCCAGAACAAATTGCTTTTGATATTAGCTTGAGAATCCCCTGTAACGAAAAAACCCTCAAGGGCGTCAAACGTTTACGGAAAAAAGGTTACACGGTTGCCATCAGCTACTCCCCAAAAACCAAAAATCGACAGGCCTTTTATAAAATTGCCGATATTATCCGGGTCAATCAACAAAGCATACCAATGCAGGACCTTGTTAAAGCATTCAATAGTTTGAAGTGTTTCCCAGGAAAAAGGTTACTTGAAGGTATCGAAACGCGCGAACAATTTAACAGCAGCAGTAAAATTTTTCCTGATTTTTACCAAGGTTTCTACTTCCGTAAGCCGCAAATTATTTCTGCTCAAAAAATTCCTTCTAACCGAATGGCCGCCCTTAATTTGTTATCAAAGTTGCAAGACGATGACGTTGAAGTAACTGAGATAGACGAACTCATTAAGCAAGATGTCACCCTCAGCCTAAAGCTTATGCGCTCTATTAACAGTGCAAGGTATGGCCTACCCAGAGAGGTATCCTCTATTTCAGAGGCGGTGGTATACCTAGGTCTTGTGTACATCAAGCAATGGGCAACCTTAGTCATATTGGCCAACATTGACGACAAACCTCAGGAATTAATCTTATCCTCTCTCATTCGCTCAAAGATGTGTGAACTGATTGCCACCGATTTAAAGCGGGAGAACACCAGCACCTACGCATTAATTGGCCTATTCTCATTAGTTGATGCATTAATGGATGCATACATGGGAGAGATACTCGCTCATCTGCCTTTCTCTACCGACATCGTTGACGCACTCCATTTTGGCAAAGGTCCCTACAGTGACATATTCAACTGCGTGACAGCCTATGACAGTGGCGACTGGGAATTTAAAAATGACCTCGCATTATCAACAGAGGAAAAACAACAGTACTATGTGACATCAGTTCAATGGGCAACCGAGATCTGCGCGGATTTATTCTAATGAAAAAGCATATCATCGCTCATCGGGGCTTTGCTCATCTCTATCCTGAAAACTCTTTACTGGCCATTACCAAGGCATTAAAACTTGGCATTCGCTTCATTGAGGTCGACATTCAGTTTTGCCAAGATAACATACCTGTCGTCCTGCACGATTTATCACTCTCCAGAACAGCAAACCAGCCAATCAATATTACCCAGACCAGCTGGCAGGTGGCTCAAAAAGCAGATTTAGGTGCACAACAAACATTACCAAGCTATGAACAGCTAATCTCACTAATTAAACAATGGCCTGACTGCTTTTTCTTCATTGAACTAAAAGAAGAAAGCCTAGAACAACTAGACCAAAACCAATTACTCAACATCATTTCCACCCTTTCTCATCCCATAGAAAGCCAAATCAGCTTTATTTGTTATGACCCCAAAATACTGACGACCCTGCGTCAATTAAGCCCAAATGTCCCCTCAGGATTAATCCTGCGAAAATGGGATAATACCTGTTTACAACAAATTGAGCGGTTAAAGCCAGAATACGTAATTTGTAATTACCAAAAAATCCCTCAAGACATCACGCAATTGCCATACCCTAATAGTCAATGGGCCTTTTACGAGGTAACGGATACTAAAACAGCACAACACCTGTTGGACTTAGGTGCCAGCTTAATTGAAACCATGAACCCACCCTCACTGCTCCCGACCCCCTGCAATGACTAGGCAACAGTTTGACTATGACATCATCATCATTGGTGGCGGCATCCATGGTGCTGGTGCCGCGCAAGCGGCAAGTGCCGCAGGGTATCGCACATTAGTGCTGGAGAAAAACAGCATTGGCTCAGGCACGTCTTGCAAATCTAGCAAGCTGATTCATGGCGGCTTACGCTACCTTGAAAGCGCCCAATTTGGCGTTGTGAAATCCTGTTTAAATGAACGTAGGCTGCTGCTTAAAAACGCGCCAGACTTAGTGCACCTAACGCCCTTTTACATCCCTATTTACCAACAAACCAAGAGAAGACCTTGGCAAATAAGCGTAGGGTTAGCGTTATACCAGTTGTTAGGCCGCTACCAGAAAGACACCACGTTCTCTGCCATTCCAAAAGCACAGTGGCCAAACCACCCCATTGAACAACAAGGCTTACAAGCCGTTTTTCAATATTGGGATGCACAAACAGATGATCAGTTACTCACACAAGCCGTCATGCAGTCAGCGGAACGTCTCGGAGCTGTTTGCCATGAGCATGCAGAGGTTGTACACGGCCATCTACAACAAGATCATGTCAGCATTCAATATACTCAAAACAACCAAAGCCATGCCTGCACAGGAAATATACTAATTAATGCGGGTGGCCCATGGGTTAACCAAATACTAAAAACGATTCACCCAGAACCCGCTCCTCTACCAATAGACTTAGTTCAAGGCACCCACTTAATTATGGATTCGCCCCCCCCTGAAGGCATCTATTATGTGGAGTCCCCCGAGGATCGCCGCGCTATTTTTATCATGCCTTGGAAAAACAAACTGATGATTGGCACCACAGAAACCGTCTTTACAAATAGCGCCGACCAGGTTGTGCCATTAGAACAAGAGATAGAGTATTTAAAACAAACGCTAAAACATTATTTTCCACATCTACAGCCAAACCAATGCGATGCTTTCGCAGGGCTAAGAGTGTTACCACAAACCTCTAGCAACCCTTTCTCTCGCTCTCGCGAAACCATTTTACACCCTAACCAGAAACAGCAACCGACAGTATTCAGCATTTATGGTGGCAAGTTGACAGAATATCGATTGGTTTCAGAAAAGCTGATACAAAAGATCAAGACCCTTTTACCACCAGCAATTCCCATTGCTGATACTCAGCACTTACCACTTTAGCCTAAATAGGCTAGCTCCCCCATAGCGTATTGAATAAGCATAATTTCCTTCTATACTTTATATAGCCCCTTCACATTCAGCTCTTGGAAGCACATCATGACCATTTCGCAAAAATTTACCCTGTTAATCTCTATTTTCACTTTAGTCATCATTTCAGAACTATTTCTCATTACCAGTATTAATGAGGACAATGCACACTTAGTTGAAGTGGGCATCCCTGTGATGCAAAAATCCAACGAGTTAAAATTCAATGTGATTCAGGTACAGCAATGGCTCACAGACATCAGTGCCACTAGAGGCCAAGACGGTTTAAATGATGGCTTTGACGAAGCGAAAAAAAGCGTAGAAAATGCCCGCAGAATCCTTGCGGAGCTCATTCAACTAGACCCAACACATCAGCAAGAATACGACGCATTAAAAGCCCCATTAGAAACCTATTACCAAGCAGGACAAACCATGGCGCATGCTTATGTGAGTGGCGGCCCCAGCAAAGGCAACCAATTCATGGCCACGTTTGATGATGCCGCAGCCACACTCACAGAAAAAGTTGCCCAAATACTGGTCAGCTCTAACCAAAAAACCGATGATTTGCTGACCCATCAAGAAGACCAACTCAATACCACGATTACCAGCGTACTGATTGCCACCCTTATCTTAGGCCTCGTTATGACGGTCATTTTCTTTTTGGGTCGTAGTGTTTTATCAACCATGCCGATCATTAGCCAAGAAGTGAAAAAGCTCGCGAATGGGAATATGTGCGACTTCAGCTTAAACATCACTCGAAATGACGAGCTGGGCGACTTAATTGCAGATGTTAACAAGATGCATGCTGCACAGAGCATGATTATTAAAGAAATGTTAGGCACCTCTGAACAGTTAGTGCAAACCGTAGATCATTTGAGTGGGATTTCACAACAAACACAAACCCGAATGCAAGAACAGGAAGATCAAGTTTTCCAGGTCGCTTCAGCCATTGAGCAAATGTCTGCTTCTTCTGCTGAAGTTGCTAGCAATACGTCAAGCGCTGCAGGTAACGTTCAAGAAACCAACCAACTCGCACAGCAGGGCAAACAATCTGTGAGTAATACCTTAAACACCATTTCCAACCTCGTGGACGAAGTGGAGCACACCACTGGGGTCATTCAACAGTTAGGCAATGACAGCGACGATATTGGCTCGATCTTAGATGTAATTCGTGGCATTGCAGAACAAACCAACTTACTGGCTTTAAATGCGGCTATTGAAGCGGCTAGAGCCGGCGAGCAAGGTCGAGGATTTGCTGTTGTTGCTGATGAAGTCAGAACACTTGCTGGCCGAACACAACAATCCACCCAAGAAATTCAAGAGGTCATTAGCAGACTTCAAGCCTCATCGACTAAGGCGATAGAAACGACCGATAAAAGCAAAGGCATCGCCCAACAAGGTGCTAAGCATATCGAGCAAGCCAGCAACATTATGAACAGCATTCATGGCGCAATGGACACGGTCACCCAAACCAATCACAGCATTGCCACTGCAGCAGAACAACAAAGTCGCGTGGTCAGCGATGTCAGTAGTAATGTCAGCCGCATTAGCAGTGTTGCATCCGAGACGGTTGAATACAGCCGGCAACTCATACAAATTAACGAACAATTAGATCAGGAAGCCCGACACTTACAAACGATTGTCGCTAATTTTAAGTGCGGGTAAAAAGATGATAAGCGCTCAAACGCGGCGCTTAGTCTCACTGACATTAAAAAACCTCTGATTGGGTCATAAAGCCTGTGCTCAATAAATAATACGCACAGACTGATACCCTTCTAAGGCACACACCCTTGCGACCATATCCTTTGATGGTCTAATCGTCCAACTTCTATCCAACCGAAGCCTCGCATTCGCATTAGCCCCTTTATAATCAACCCAAACAGGGCACTTCCCATCACGATATTCTTGCAAGATACCCGCTAACTGCTTGACTGAAGCCGGTGCGACTTTCTCGCCATCCATACCAATTAAGATACGTTTCGCAAATTGAGATCTGGCACCGTCTATGTCATACACTTTTTCTGCGCTGATTTTCAAACCACCAGAGTAATCATCCATACTCAAGCTACCCTCAATCACCACAATATTGTCTTTCACCAACAAATCTCGGTACATTTCAAGCGGCTCAGAAAACACACTCACCTCGACTCTTGCGCTGCGATCATCCAAGGTTAAGAAGGCAATAAAACCACCTCGACTGGTTTTCATCGTCCTATAGGCAACAATCATACCTGCAGCAATACAAGGGACACCTCTTTGCCAGCGCCGTTTACCACCATCATCTGCTGCAGGAGCCATGGAGTTTGGCACTTGCAAGTTAACAATTTTAACAGGGACAAATTGCCTCAGTTCTTGCTCGTACTGGTCAATCGGGTGCCCGGTTAAATACAACCCTAACGTTTCTTTTTCCCCGTTTAAACGTATGTCGTCATTCCACTCTGGCAACAGTGGTAAATCAAGGTCATCCGCAGCACTATGATCCGACGACTCAAAACCAAACATGTCCTCTTGACCCACTGCATTCAACTGTTTATGTTGATCCGCTGCTTTCAAGGCTGCTGGTAAATGCGACCACATTGTGGCTCTATTCTCACCACAAGCATCTAATGCACCTGAGCGTATCAACCCTTCTAATACCCGCTTGTTACATTTCCTTAAATCGACACGGCGGCAAAAATCAAACAAATCTTTATAGGTGCCATTCGCTTCACGCTCTTCGATGATGTTCTCAATAGCCCCCTCGCCAACCCCTTTAATCGCCCCTAAGCCATAGACAACCGTTTTTTTATCGCTCACCGTAAACTGATAAAAAGAGCGGTTCACATTAGGCTCGGTGGTAATCAGCTTCATCGCCCTGCACTCTTCAACAAGGATCACGACTTTTTCAGTATTATCCATATCAGCAGACATCACTGCAGCCATAAACTCAGCGGGGTGATGCGCCTTCAACCAAGCAGTCTGATAGGCTAATAAAGCATAAGCGGCAGAATGCGATTTGTTAAAACCATATCCTGCAAACTTTTCCATTAAGTCAAAAATATAGGTTGCGGTACTTTCTTCTACATCTCTTGCCACAGCACCTTTGGTGAAAATAACCCGCTGCTCAGCCATAACCTCAGGTTTCTTCTTACCCATCGCTCGGCGCAACATGTCCGCACCGCCTAAACTGTAGTTTGCCAACACCTGAGCAATTTGCATAACCTGCTCTTGGTATAGAATAACGCCGTAGGTTGGCTCTAAAATAGGCTCTAAATCTGGGTGTGGATACTCCACTGCTTGCCGACCATGCTTTCTGTTAATAAAGTCATCCACCATGCCCGATTGTAAAGGACCAGGACGAAACAGTGCCACTAACGCCACCACATCCTCAAATACATCAGGCTGCAGTCGACCAATCAAGTCTTTCATCCCGCGGGACTCTAGCTGGAACACTGCCGTGGTTTCACAGGCTTTGAGTAAATCAAATGATTTTTTATCATCAAACGGCAGTGCGAGAATGTCCATTTTCTCACCGCCATCTAACTTTTGTACGTTTTGTAGCGCCCAATCGATAATGGTTAATGTTCTTAGACCTAAAAAGTCAAACTTGACTAAGCCCACAGCCTCCACATCATCTTTATCAAACTGTGTCACCATATTGCTACGGTCTTCTTCACAATAAAGTGGCGCAAAATCAGTTAATGCCGAGGGGGAGATCACCACCCCCCCAGCATGTTTACCGGCATTTCTGGAAACGCCTTCAAGCGACAAAGCCAGGTCAATTAAGTCTTTAACCTCATCATCCGTATCATACAGCTCTTTGAGTTCGGTACTTTCTTCCAGCGCTTTTGTCAGCGTCATACCAATTTCAAATGGGATGAGTTTGGCAATGCGATCGACAAAACCATAAGGGTGTGCCATCGCCCGCCCTACGTCTCTAATCACCGCTTTAGCAGCCATTGATCCATAGGTAATAATTTGCGATACAGATTCCCGGCCATATTTTTTGGCAACGTAATCAATCACTCGATCTCGACCATCCATACAAAAGTCAATATCGAAATCGGGCATGGATACCCGTTCAGGGTTCAAGAATCGCTCGAACAGCAGATCAAACTCTAAAGGGTCTAAATCGGTAATTTTAAGGGCATATGCGACAATTGAACCGGCACCAGAACCACGGCCAGGGCCAACCGGAATGTCATTATCTTTAGCCCACTGAATAAAGTCTGCAACAATCAGGAAATAACCAGGAAACCCCATTTGGTTAATAACATCGAGTTCTATCTGGAGACGGTCATCATAGGGTTTTCGCTTTTCAGCAAAATCATCGGCATTCACATCAAACAAAAAATCTAGCCGTAACTCTAACCCTTTCTTAGACTCTTCAGAGAAAAACTCATCCATCGTCATGCCCTCAGGCACAGGGAAGTTTGGCAGATAGTTGATACCAAGCTCAATCTCTAAAGAACAACGCTTGGCTATTTCAAGGGTATTTTCTAATGCTGACGGGATATCGGAAAATAAGGTGGCCATGTCCTCTGGTGACTTAAAATACTGCTCTTCCGAATATTTTTTTGGCCGCTTATTGTCATGTAATACCTGACCGTCATGAATACACACCCGGGCTTCGTGTGCATAAAAATCCTCTTTATTTAAAAAACGCACATCATTTGTCGCGACGACGGGCAATTCATGCTCGGCAGCAAAGGTGACCGCGTCTCGGATAAATTCATTTTCGCCAGGGCGATTTGTTCGGCACAGCTCAATATAGTACCTATTTGGAAACAGCTCAGACCAGAACTGAAAACGTTCTGCAGCAACATCCAGCTTTTCTGCGGCAATCGCATGACCAACATCACTGTGCATCCCGGCAATGGCGATAATATTGTCATTTTCGCCGGACAACCAGTCCATCTTTATGATTGGCTTACCGAGGTGCTGGCCATCGGTATAGCCTTTTGAGACTAACCGAGTGAGGCTTCTGTAACCGGCTAAGTTTTGCGCCAACAAAATGACACGATACGGTTTTTGATCATCGTCAATGTTTTCAATATAAACATCTGAGCCTGCTATAGGCTTTATACCGGAACCTTGTGCTGCCCTGTAAAACTTGATCAAGGCAAACATATTGGATTGATCTGTCACGGCTAGCGCCGGAATATTCATTCCAGCTGCCATTTTGATCAATGGCTTAATTCTCACGACACCATCCACTAAGGAATACTCAGAGTGAATGTGAAGATGAACAAATGGTGCGGTCATTAAGACTCCAGTGCGCGCTTAACAGGGCCAAATGATCGGCGGTGGCTCGGTAACACACCATGCTCAATAATCGCAGCCAGATGCTTTTTAGTTGGGTAACCTTTATGCCCTGCAAAACCATATTCAGGATGTATCGCATCAAGCGCAACCATTTCACGGTCTCGAGTGACTTTTGCAATAATAGAAGCAGCGCTAATACATGGTTCAAGACCATCCCCACCCACAACGGCACTACTCACATATTCCCACTCCGGGCATCGATTACCATCAACCAACACACACTCCACGGCATGCGTTAAAGCCAATTCATCCACGGCACGCTTCATCGCTAGCATGGTCGCTTGAAGGATATTAATATCATCAATTTCAGACGGAGATGCGCGGCCAACAGCATAACCGATGGCTTTCTCCTGTATTTCAACAAAGAGCTTTTCACGCTTTTTTTCAGAGAGTTTTTTAGAGTCATTTAACCCGACAATGGGGTTATTCGGATCGAGGATGACCGCGGCCGTTACCACGTCCCCCACTAAGGGGCCACGACCAACTTCATCAACACCAACAGTCCATGCAGTCTTATGCATTCACAAAATTTCCTGTGGTTTTAAACAAGATCTATTTATTGTTATCGTAATAATTGAACTTTCTGAAAAACAGATGCCACCAAATGCGAAGCAAATTGGTGGCAAGCGTTTAAACTCATGAAGTTCAAGAACAACGTCTTTATTTTTGTAACTGCTCATGCAGCAACGTCAAAATACGGGTTGCTGTTTCATTTTTAATAGGTTGACCATCTTTATCTAAGACCACAACACGGGTGTTAACCGCACCACCTCTCAAATAAACGATGTACTGGTTCTTATCTTCTACTTCGTTACTTGACCAAAAAGCCAATTTATCTAAAAAGCCTTCTTCTTCTTTACCCGTGATATAAGGATCAGAATACCGCACATAAAACAAGCCGCGAGAACGATCACGATCCTCTACTGCAAAACCAACTCGGTCTAAAGCCAAACCGGTTAAACGCCATGCACGAGAAAATTTATCATCCATAACGATGGATGTATCACCTTGCGAGCCTTTAATAAGCTGTGCTCGGGCTTTTTTCTGTTGTTTCTTCGCGAGTTGCTGCTCAGCCTTATTGTCTTCAACACCAAAGAACACCATTACCCGGTTTAGCATCTCAGCTTCAAGCTCTGGATCAGAAGCTCTTGGTTGCCAGATGGTCGTATCGGTACTGCTACCGGTAGAAGAGACCACTTCTTCCATGCCTTTATGAGAAAGGAATAGCTCTGTCGTTCCGATTTGAGCACCTTTTTCTAAACGTACACGAAATTTATCACGCGTTGCCGCTGAATAAAGGGTATCTAATGCTTTCTTTAAGAAATTTCGAACAAAGTCATCTTGAATGTCGGCTCTGTTCTCAGCCCAGTCCGTTTCCATAATGCCAATTCTTGGGTCTTCCATTTTCAGCAAAAAGCCGCTTTCCAGCCAAAATTCACGCAATTTAGCCCAAACTTGCTCAGGCTCAGCATCAACCACTAACCACCTTTTATCACCATCTCGTTGAACCCGAATGTTTTCTTGCTTGGGTAAAATACCTGAATTGTAATTCACCGACCCAGTACTGCTTTGTGCGACAACAGTCGGATTTGGGTTAGGGTTGGTATTAGGACGATACTGACTATAACTACCAGCCCCTGCTACAGAGTCTGGTATTGCTAATGAGTTTTGCACCGTGGACGAGGTTAAATCAGGAGGGACTTCCAAGCCTTTACCAACACGACTTTTTTTGTAGTCTGCTTTTTTATCAGGGAGTATCTCTTTTACATCGTCGAACATACTGCAGCCAACGAGTAGTGATGAAAGCATGACGCTTATTATTAATTTTTGTTGTCGAATCATACGAAATTAAACCTCTAGTATCCCTGCATGCACCATTGCTTTTATAAGTATATCATAATTTTCTTCTGACAAAACGGTTAATGGCAACCGAATGCCTTTGGGTATTAGACCCATTTTATATAACGCCCATTTGACAGGTATGGGGTTAGATTCTGAAAATAATGCGTTATGCAAAGGGTCTAAGCGGGCATTAATTTTTTCTGCCTCTTCGCTATGTCCAGCTTTAGCTGCCACACACAGTTCGCTCATCAGCTTTGGCGCCACATTATTGGTTACAGAAATAACACCGTGCCCACCTTGCAGCATAAATGCCATTCCCGTCGCATCATCACCACTGAACAACAAAAAGTCTTCAGCACACACGCTGGCTATTTGACTCGCGCGCTTTAAATCACCGGTTGCCTCTTTAATACCAATGATGTTGTCAATAACAGAAAGCCTTGCGACTGTTTCAGGTAGCATATCTACCGCAGTACGCCCTGGCACATTATAAAGTATTTGAGGAATATCAACCGCTTCTGCAATCGCTTTATAATGCAAATACAGCCCTTCTTGAGTCGGTTTGTTGTAATAAGGCGTCACCAACAAACAAGCATCTGCCCCAGCTTCTTTAGCGCATCGAGTCAATTCAATGGCCTCAGTCGTTGAGTTTGCCCCAGTGCCTGCCACAACAGGAATTCGACCATTGATTTTCTCGACCACAAAGCGAATGGCTTCACAGTGTTCAGACATTGCCAATGTGGCAGACTCACCTGTCGTACCAACAGCAACGATACCATCGGTGCCATTATCCACATGGAAATTCAGCAGCTGTTCAAATTTATCCCAATCAATGGCACCCGACTCTTGCATTGGTGTAACAAGCGCTACCAAACTTCCCTGTAACATTGCGTCCTCCAGTCTTAGAACACTTAGAAAATGAATGGGACATAGTAGCACCACTATGTCGCAAACCCAAATACCCCAGTCAGTAACGAGGCGCTTGATAACTCCCTACAATATTGGATGCCATCCAAATGGCCACACAAAAATATAATATGCGGGGAATCCACTGGGCAATCACCTTGTCACTTTGCGCTATTTGTTCCGACTCCATTTGGATAAAATGATTCAACATTTCATCTATTGCACCTGATTCATCTCCCGTTTGCAGAAATTGTTTTAGCACAGGGTCTAAAGAGGGTATCCCCATCACCGCATCACTAAAACTGGCGCCATTATTAAGCTCTGTATAAGCCTTAAGCAGGGGTTGCCTAACCGCCCTATTTGGCACCAAACCGGCTGCTTGCTGCCAAGCTTGAATCACTGGCACACCCGCAGAATACAACAGGTGTAGATGGGTAAAAAAATGGAACATGGCTCGCCTGTAGTACCACCCACTGACACCAGGCAACTCCACTTGCAACCGATCAACCAACACTCTAAACCCTGGCAAGACACCTGATCTTGCAATGGCCGTTATGTTTAAAAAAAGCCATAAACAAGCAAACAAAACCATGACTTTAAAGAGCAAAGACTGAACATACTCTGCTGTTGAAATGGTCCCGAGTATCAAGCTTGGTAAGGGCGCCAATATAAATGCTGCCAGCAGAATAATGATGGGGTAAATCATTTGTGAACGCATCTGTCGTTTTCGAGCTACGATGCCTTGATAAAAATCGGCCAAGTAGAAAAAAATATGATCGTATCGGCCTGTTTGCTCTGCAACCTGCAAACAATACTGATCAAAGTTAGAAAACAAGCCCCCCATAAACCCTGCTCGTGCTAAACCCCACGAGGCCATTCTAGATTTAGCATACGACACAGGCTTAACCAATTTAGGGTTGGTCGTGAGCACCGTATCCAGGCCTTTTTCGGCACTTAGGCCCGCTTTTGCCATCTGCCCAAGCTGTTGATACAAGCTGGCGCGCTGAGGTTCTTTAAGTAAAGGGAATTTAGGTTTGATCTTGGCCATAATCTGTCGATGTTTTTATTATCAGATAGGATTCGCTAGAATAGCGCCATTCTCTCAAACGTGTAAAGGATCGGCATGCGCTCATCGACCACTCAAGTCCAAGTCGGCAATGTTAGCATCGGTGGCAATGCCCCTATTGTTGTTCAGTCTATGACCAACACAGACACAGCAGATGCCAAGGCCACCGCTGAGCAAATAGCAGAGCTCGCAAAGGCAGGGTCAGAGCTTGTCCGCATTACCATTAACAACCAAGCGGCAGCACAGGCACTTCCTAAGATAAAGGACTTGCTGCTTCTCGCCAATTGTCACGTACCTCTGGTAGGTGACTTTCATTTCAATGGCCACAAATTACTCAACGACAACCCCGAGTGCGCTCAGCTGTTAGACAAGTACCGCATTAACCCAGGCAATGTCGGTAAAGGAAAGCGCCGAGACGAGCAGTTTGCCCAAATGATCGAAATGGCTTGTAAACATAACAAACCCGTTCGCATTGGCGTCAATTGGGGTAGCTTAGATCCTGCCGTGCTTGCTCGATTGATGGATGAAAACAGCCAACAACAAAACCCACTTGATAACACCGCCATCATGCATCAAGCAGTCATCACATCGGCCTTAGAAAGTGCCGCTGCCGCTGAGGAGATTGGCCTACCTCATAATCACATCATTCTGTCTTGCAAAATGAGTGGCGTACAAGACTTGATTGCCGTTTACCAAACGTTAACAACGCAATCTGACTACCCATTACATTTGGGGCTCACAGAAGCGGGTATGGGCTCTAAAGGCATTGTCAGCTCAACTGCCGCGCTGGCCATTTTGCTGCAACAAGGCATCGGTGACACTATTCGCATTTCCCTAACACCGGAGCCTGGTGCGAGCCGCACTGCCGAAGTCAAAGTAGCTCAAGAAATCTTACAGTCGTTAGAATTGCGAGCCTTTACTCCTGCTGTTATTGCCTGCCCAGGCTGCGGACGAACCACCAGTACTTATTTTCAACAGCTTGCGAAAGACATTCAAACCTATCTAAATGAACAAATGCCTGTTTGGAAAGAAACACACCAAGGCGTTGAAAAAATGAATGTTGCGGTGATGGGTTGCGTGGTCAATGGCCCAGGTGAAAGTAAACATGCCAACATAGGGATCAGCTTACCTGGTACTGGCGAAAAACCCGTCGCGCCTGTTTATGTCGATGGCAGTAAAACCGTGACCTTAAAAGGCAATCACATTGCCGAAGAGTTTCAACAGATCGTTAATGACTATGTCAAAACCCATTATGTCTAGAACTTCGCTTGTAGTCTAGGCGCTAATTTGCGCTCACCAACAACTACTCGAGCATACTCAAGTAAGGCACTCACATCAGGAAAAACACGCCAAATTCTGGCGGTTTTATCCCAAGACCCCGTCACAACCCACTGCCCATCAGCACTATATGCCAGCGCTGAAATGCCAGAGCGATGCCCGCTCAACGTCGCAATGGTATTGCCCGTAGCCACACTCCAAATTCGAGCCACCCCATCTCTAGATGCCGTTGCAATTTGGTGTCCAGATGGGCTAAAGAGCGCCTGGTAAATACGGTCTTTATGCCCTTCAAGGGTCGCCTTGATTTCCCCTGTGTCAACTGACCAAATTTTAGCGGTGTTATCACGAGAGCCCGTCACAACCCATTGACCTGTTGGGTCAAGTGCCACTGAGAAAATTTTATCTTGGTGAATCTGCTTAACCAATAATGAGACCCCAGCCTCCACATCCCACACAGAGGCAACACCAAGCTCATCGACCCCAATTAAAGTCTGCCCATCCTCACTCCACGTGGCATGCCAGACAGTAACATCTCCCACCTTTAATGCGCGGCTTCTGCCATCAGCATTGGCTAACACCAATAACCCACCATCACCATATATTGCCCATTGGTTTCCAGCACGATTCACCACCACGCCATGCACTTTTTGCCGGTATTCATGCTCAGATAATTTTTTTCCTGTAGCCACATGCCACCTTGAAACCACACCATCATCATCAACGGCCAACACCACCCCTTCAGGAAGCAACGCCACATCAACCAAGCGTTTTTGGCTAACCTGAATATTGGCCAAGCGCCGCCCAGTGGAAACCTCCCACACCCCAACACTGCCATCATAACTTGCTGTCACTACGTGCAAACCATCACTGGAAAAAAGTGCCTTTCTTACAATCCCAGTGTGACCTTCAAATGTCTGTAATAACTGCCCTGAGCGCAAGTGCCACACCTTGGCGGTTCCATCAAAAGAGGCCGTGACCACAGTTTGACCATCAGGGCTTAACTGCACGTCCCATAAATGCCCTCTATGACCTTCTAAAGTTGCTCTCACTTGGCCGCGTCTTTCATCCCAAATTTTCGCCGAACCATCCGCTGAGGCTGTCACAACCCGACGCCCCCCAGGGCTGAAGCGGGCACTGAGCACTTTCCCGGCATGCCCATGAATGGCCATTTGCTCGGCTGTATTCACATCCCACACCCTTGCCGTGCCATCGACGGAAGCGGTAACAACTTGACCATTTTTTTGGCTAAATCGGGCCTGACTCACCCCTCCTTGATGCCCCTTAAGGGTCACTTTTAGCGCGCCATTTTCAACCAACCACACCTTGGCACTCCAATCATCTGAAGCGGTGACGAGCAACTGACCATCATCGCTAAAATTCGCAAAACGAACCCCCCCTTGGTGACCTTCAAAAGTCCGTTGTAATTGACCGCCTTGAGTCCCCCATAATTTTGCCGAACCATCATAGGAGGCGGTTACGATATATTTCCCGCTGGCATCATAAGCCGCGTGAAAAACGCCTCGCTCATGGCCTGATAACGCATATTGCAGCCCATAATTTTCAGTGCTGTAAACGTGTACCTGCTCCCAGGCAACAATTAACAGCTCGAGACCATTCGAGCTAAATTGCACATCGCTCACTCGATCTTTAAAGGGGCCCACTGTTTTAATGAGCTGCCCTGTATCTCGCTGCCAGACTTTGACAGTTTTATCTTGACTGGCCGTTACCACCACTGGCAAATTTGGGTGAAAAGCAGATGCACTCACTGTTGCATCATGCCCAGCCAATACCGTGATTTTTTCCTGGGTTATAACATCCCAAATAATGGCCGTTTTATCTGCAGACGTCGTTAACAGGGACTGACCCCCAGGAGAAAAACGTGCAGAAACGACATCACCTGAGTGACCCTTTAAAACCACCAAAGATTGTCCTGTTTGCGACAACCACACCCGGACACTATGATCCTCGCCCAAGGTCACAATGCGACGGCCATTCGTGGTAAACAACGCATCATTCACCCGACCTTTGTGTCCTTCCAGTGTTGCCAACTCTTTGTTGTTCACCACTGCCGCATACAAGGCTGCCTCTGCATCAGCATGCTGACTGGCCTGCAAACCATGGTCCTCGGCTACCGCCATCGCCTTTAATGCCAACAAAATAGCATCAACAGAATTCCCTTGATTGCGCTCTTGTGTCGACAAATAAGACAAGGCTAAAGACTGCACTTTCACCGCTAAGCGCTTTTGCTCAAAGCCATAAGAAAAACCTAAGCCAGCTAACATCAACACCACAATAATGACAACAACAACGCCCCAAACAGGCAAACGGCATTGCCGACTTAAGGTATTTTTCATTTACATCTCCGTTGGTATCCAAGCAGCATTCGCACATTATGCTATTGTTTTTAATATGACCACAACCTACAGCCACTAATGTCTCAGCAACCGATTCCTGATATTGAAAAAATTCGCCAGCTTAATGAAGCCAACCAGGCCTTGAAGAAGCAGCAGGAACGTCTAGAACTCATCATCCAAGGCACTAATGATGGCATTTGGGATTGGAACATTGAAACCGGTCAATTCTATTTTTCTGAGCGCTGGCTCAACATGCTTGGATACCAAAACAACGATATTGAACAATCTTTTCATGGCTGGCTTGAATTGGTTCACCCTGATGACCTCGGCCGATTCTTACTCACCTGGACTGAGTATATGGAAGGGATTACGAGCCATTTTGATATTGAGTATCGGCTTAAGCATCAAGACGGTTATTTCCTTTGGGTTGAAGGTAAGGGTGTTAGCAGCATCAATGAAGATGGGTTCCCCTACCGCATGGCAGGCGCCAACAGTGACATTCATTCCCGCAAAATGGCAGAAGAGAAACTCATTCAGACCACGCAAACAGCTGAAGATGCCGTTAATTCACAAAAACGCTTTTTAAGCACCATGAGCCATGAACTTAGAACCCCATTAAACGCCATCATTGGCTTTAGTGAAATCATCAAAGATGAACTAGAAGAGCAAGAAGACACGGTTATAACAAAAGATGTCAACCGAATTTACCGAGCAGGTACGCACCTACTTGGGCTTGTAAACCAAGTGTTAGACATTGCCAGCTCAGACAACCAAAACCTTAAAATTTTGCCTTCAGCATTTGAAATTCAGCGCCTGCTCAGCGATATACAAGAGAAGTTCACGCCTCAGGTCACACAAAACAACATCCACTATGCTTTCGCCGATAACCTTGGCAATGCCCAGCTTGATTACAAACGCGTGCTCATGGCTGTCATTAACTTATTAGATAATGCCAACAAATTCACCCACCAAGGCGACATCACCCTAAATGTGAGCAAAGATGAGCACTGTCTTTACTTCAAAGTCATCGACACCGGTATAGGCATCCCCACCATTCAACTCAAAACCATCTTCGACCCTTTCATTCAAGGGGATAGTAATTACAACCGAAAATATGAAGGAAGTGGCCTAGGGCTGACGATTAGCAAACATTATGCACATTTAATGGGTGGGGATGTCAGCGTTGAATCAACACTAGACCAAGGCTCGACTTTTACCTTAAAAGTGCCCATTGAGTGGGCGCCACCACCTCAACAATAAGAACTCTACCTATGCCACTTACAGCATCAAATTCAGGAAAAACATTAACCATCGCCATCGAAGGGACGCTCAATGCAACCCTGCAGAAAGAGTTCAAAGCCTGCTACAAAGACGTGACCAACCAAATGGAAGAGTTTGTTTTAGACTTTAGCAAAGTAGAGTTTGCAGACAGCTCTGGTTTGGGTTTGCTACTCATTCTTCACGGCACAACCAGAGCTAGCCCATTAAAACCCAAGCTCAAAATAACGAATACCAAGCCCAACATTGCTGAAATACTCAAAATCAGTCGTTTTGACCAACATTTTGAGATTTCATAAACTTTTATAAAGTCACGACAGCCCTGCCCCAGCTTAATAACAAGAGGATCGACCCTAACCATATTTTGTGTTAGTGTGGCGGCGATTATTCCTCTTCTATTTACGTCATGGGTATCATTCCGAATGAGCAACTTTCAATTTACCAATAAAATAGTCACCATCGCCGGCGCACTCTGTGCCCTTGGCGCCGTCCTTGCTTTAACTACTGGCAATAGCTTTGGCTGGGGTTTTGCACTTGGCGCAGTCGTCATGATGACAGTTAATGCATACAAACCAAGCAGCCAACCGGCAGCAAGCAAACCGCAGCAAAAACCCGCAAACAGCAATAACAACAGCAACAATAGTAACCAAGCTGCTGATGCTGACGCCGAACCAAGCGACATCACCACGTTGTTCGTTGGCAACTTAGCATTCAAAGCCAACCGCCACGAACTCAACAAACTATTTTCTGAGTATGGCCTGGTTCATTCAGTCCGCTTAATGACGGATAGGCAAACACGCAAACCTCGCGGCTTCGGCTTTGTCGAGATGGCCTCTTGCGATACCGCAGCCACCATTGAAGCTTTAAACGACTACGAATTTTTTGGTCGCCAATTACGCGTCAATGAAGCTAACGAACGTAAACCTCGCACATAATCTATACAATCAACGATTAACAGCTAGCTTTATTACTAGAACTCATTTCCAAATTGCTTTTATTAGGAAATGAGGGTAGTCTTATCCGCCCTGAACCACCGTACCTGCTGCTGTCCGCTGAAGGAGAAGCAAACATGAATCAAATGGCCTCCCTGCCTCGCAAACAAGGTTTATATGACCCTAAGAATGAACACGACGCTTGTGGTGTTGGATTCATCTGTCATATCAAAGGACAAAAAACGCATCAGATCGTCAAGCAAGGCCTTGAAATACTGGAGAATTTAACGCACCGCGGCGCCGTTGGCGCAGATAAAAAAGCAGGTGATGGCGCAGGCATCTTGTTACAAATGCCAGACGATTTCCTACGCGCTGTCTGCCCTGAGGATGGAATAACCTTACCTGATGCAGGTCAATATGCAGTCGCTGCCATTTTCTTACCTCAAAATGACGCGTTAAGAGCAAAATGTGAAGCGGTCATTGCCAAAACAGTCGCCGAAGAAGGTCAATCTGTCATTGGCTGGCGAACCGTCCCTGTCGACAATAGCAGCTTAGGCGAAAGTGTCCTACCAAGTGAACCTGTTATTCGTCATCTATTTGTCCAACAAGGCAGTAATGCCGCAGACCAAGATGCGTTTGAGCGAAAACTATTTGTTATCCGTAAGCGCTTAGAAAACACCATTTGTGACATGGAAGGTGAAAGCGCACAAGATTTTTGCATGCCATCCTTTTCATCTCGCACCTTGCTTTACAAAGGGATGTTACTGGCCGGCCAAGTTGGTCAATACTACAACGATTTAAACGATGAGCGTTTCACCTCGGCCCTTGCACTCGTGCACCAACGCTTTTCAACCAACACGTTCCCTTCTTGGGCATTAGCCCACCCATTCCGCATGATCGCCCACAATGGTGAAATTAACACCGTCGTTGGCAATGTAAACTGGATGGCAGCGCGCCGCACCTCAATGCAGTCCAAGTTATTTGGGGATGATCTTGAAAAAGTATTCCCATTAATCCAAGAAGGCCAGTCAGACTCTGCTTGTTATGACAACGCACTAGAGCTACTCACCCTCAGTGGTTACTCTCTCTCACATGCTGCCATGATGCTGACCCCAGAAGCCTGGGAAGGCAACCCGCTCATGGACAACAAGCGTAAAGCCTTTTATGAGTACCATGCAGCGCTTATGGAGCCTTGGGATGGGCCAGCTGCCATCGCCTTCACAGATGGCCGCCAGATTGGCGCCACACTAGACCGTAACGGCTTACGCCCTGCGCGCTATTTAGTCACTGATGACGATATCGTTATCATGGCTTCCGAAATGGGTGTACTGCCCGTTGATGAAAAGAAAATCATCAAAAAATGGCGACTACAACCAGGCAAAATGTTCTTAATTGATACCGTTGAAGGCCGCATCATTGACGACGAAGAAATTAAAGCGGAACTTTCTGCAGCAAAACCTTACCAACAATGGTTAAACGAAAGCCAAATTCAACTTTCTTCACTACCAGAAGAAATCGCCCCAATGGCTTCGGATGATGACACCCTATTTACCCAACAAAAAGGCTTTGGCTACACCCAAGAAGACATTAAGTTCTTCTTTACGCCAATGGCACTTACCGGCCAAGACCCAATTGGCTCAATGGGCATCGACACGCCTATTGCCGTTTTATCCGATAAAAACAAACCCCTGTTTAACTACTTCAAACAGCGTTTTGCTCAAGTGACTAACCCACCAATCGACCCCATCAGGGAAGAGTCGGTGATGTCACTTATGTCCATCATTGGGCCACGCCCAAATTTGTTGGATCTAGACAACGACCAACCCAATAAACGCTTTGAAGTTAGCCAACCCATCTTAAACAATCAAGATTTGGAAAAAATCAAATGCATTGCTGACCACACGGATGGCGCCTTTAAAGCGAAGTCATTATCAATATGCTATAGCGCAGACCTAGGTGCTTCAGGCATGGAAAGTGCCATTAGCAACTTGTGTGCAGCGGCTGTTAAAGCGGTACAAAACAAGGTTAATATTTTAATCCTTTCTGACCGTAAAATGGATGCCAATTACATTGCCATTCCATCCTTACTCGCCACCTCTGCGGTACACCAACATTTAACCCAGCAAGGTTTACGCACTGAAGTTGGCTTAGTTATCGAGACCGGTGAAGCGCGAGAAGTACATCATTTCAGCACATTGGCAGGTTATGGTGCCGAAGCCATCAACCCATATCTTGCGATCGACACCCTCTCACACCTTAACATCGACGAGGGCACAAGCTCAGAAGAAATCATCAAGCGCTATATAAAAGCGGTTGATAAAGGCATGCTGAAAGTCATGTCTAAAATGGGTGTATCCACATTCCAATCTTATTGTGGCGCACAAATTTTTGATGCTGTCGGCCTAGACCAAAATATGGTTGATACTTACTTCCCTGGCACAGGGAGTGCCATTGAAGGGGCAAGCTTGCAAGCAATCGCAGAAGAAACCGTAAGGCGCCACCGCGATGCTTATGGCAACGCCCAAGTTTACCGGGATGCACTTGATGCAGGCGGCGACCTCGCTTATCGGATTCGTGGAGAAAGACATGCATGGCGCCCAGAGACCATCTCTAAGCTGCAGCATGCAACGCGTACCAACAACGCAAAAACCTTCAAAGAGTACAGTGATCTCGTTAATAGCGAAAACAAAGACCAGCTATTTTTAAGAAGCTTATTTACGTTTAAATTTGCTGATACTCCTGTCCCAATTGATGAAGTAGAGTCGGCAGCTGACATCGTTAAACGCTTTGCTACAGGCGCCATGTCATTTGGCTCCATCTCTTACGAAGCACACACCACACTTGCTATTGCCATGAACCGCATTGGCGGCAAATCGAATACCGGTGAAGGTGGCGAAGAAGTCGAACGCTTTACCCCAATGGAAAACGGCGACTCTATGCGTTCCGCCATTAAACAAGTCGCTTCAGGTCGATTTGGCGTCACCGCTGAGTACCTAAGTAACGCAGATGACATCCAAATCAAGATGGCCCAAGGCGCCAAACCTGGGGAAGGTGGGCAACTACCTGGACATAAAGTTAACCAAGTCATTGCTCGTGTGCGTCACTCAACACCTGGCGTGGGCCTTATCTCTCCACCACCACATCACGACATTTACTCTATCGAAGATTTAGCGCAGCTTATTTTTGACTTAAAAAATGTCAACCCTAAAGCCAGAATCAGCGTTAAACTCGTTTCTGAGATTGGCGTAGGAACGGTTGCTGCCGGTGTCTCTAAAGCGCATGCAGATCATGTAACCATTTCAGGATTTGACGGTGGAACCGGTGCAAGCCCCATTACCTCGATTAAACATGCCGGTTCCCCTTGGGAAATTGGTCTAGCTGAGACCCATCAAACTCTGGTCATGAATAAATTACGTGGCCGTATTTCGGTACAAGTCGATGGCGGCTTAAGAACTGGCCGTGATGTTGTGATAGGCGCCTTATTAGGTGCTGATGAGTTTGGTTTCGCGACCGCACCACTCATCGTTGAAGGCTGTATCATGATGCGAAAGTGTCACCTCAACACCTGTCCTGTTGGTGTTGCAACTCAAGACCCTGAACTTCGTAAGAAATTTACTGGCAAGCCTGAACACATTGTCAATTATTTCTTCTTTATCGCAGAAGAAGTTCGCCAACTGATGTCTCAATTAGGCTTTAGAACCATCAACGAAATGATTGGCCATTCAGATAAGCTAGATATGAATGACGCAATAGAACATTACAAAGCCAAAGGCTTGAATTTCAGCAAACTATTCTACCAACCTGAAGTAGATGACTCTGTATCGATTTATAATACTGAGCACCAAGAGCACGGCTTAGAAGGCGCTCTCGATTATGAATTAATTGACCAAGCAGCTGATACGTTAGAATCTACAAAACCCATACAAATTGCCATCGACATCCATAACTACAACCGCTCTGCGGGTGCATTGTTATCGGGTGAAGTTGCCACTCGTTATGGCTCAGCAGGCCTACCTGAAGGCACCTTACACGTAAAACTGTCTGGTGTTGCAGGCCAAAGCTTTGGCACCTTCTTAGCCAAAGGTATTACCTTTGAATTAGAAGGTGATGGCAACGATTATGTGGGCAAAGGCTTAAGTGGCGGTAATATCATTATCTATCCGCCTAAAGAAACGCCCATCATTGCAGAAGAAAACATCATCGTCGGTAATACCGCACTGTATGGTGCAACAGGCGGAACATGTTTCTTTAATGGTGTTGCAGGTGAACGCTTTGCCGTTAGAAACTCAGGTGCAACAGCCGTTGTTGAAGGTGTTGGCGATCATGGTTGTGAATACATGACAGGCGGCATCATTGTTGTTCTAGGCAAAACAGGTCTTAATTTTGCCGCAGGCATGAGTGGCGGCGTTGCGTATATTTTAGATGAGGCCGGTGATTTTGAAATTCGTTGCAACCAAGCTATGGTTGAATTAGAGCCCGTCCCAAAAGAAGACGATGCGCTTGAGAAAATTGGTCATCAAGGAGGAGATTTAGAATCTCACGGCCAGGTTGACCTTAACCACGACATGACCCGCTTTGATGCAGCCCGACTAAAAGGCTTAATCGAGCAGCATTTGCACCATACCAATAGTGCGCGCGCCAAAGCCATTCTCGATGACTGGGATAATATGTTAGGTAAGTTTGTTAAAGTAATGCCTGTTGATTACCGACGGGCGCTCAACGAAATGCTGAAAAAAAAATCTAATGCAAGAGGAGCTGTGTGATGGGTAAGCCAACCGGATTCATAGAAATTCCACGTCAAGAAAGACGTTATCAACCTGCTGCAGACCGCGTTCAGCATTATGATGAATTTGTCATTTCATTAACCGAAACGCAAGTCAGTGAACAAGGGGCCCGCTGCATGGATTGTGGCATCCCTTACTGCCACACAGGCTGCCCTGTCAACAACATGATTCCAGATTGGAACGATGCGGCATACCTTAAAAACTGGGCAGAAGCACTGGATATTTTACACTCCACCAATAACTTCCCTGAATTTACTGGCCGCATTTGCCCTGCACCTTGCGAAGCCGCTTGCACACTCAACATTGACGACAACCCTGTCACCATTAAAACCATCGAGTGCAGTATTGTTGACCGGGGATGGGAAGAAAACCGCATACGCCCACAAGTTGCCAAGCAACAGTCGGGCAAGCGTGTCGCTGTCATCGGCTCAGGGCCAGCAGGATTAGCAGCAGCACAACAACTTGCACGCGCAGGCCATGCAGTCACCGTATTTGAAAAAAATGACCGCATCGGCGGCCTACTTCGTTATGGCATTCCAGATTTCAAACTGAATAAAGAGGTCATCTCGCGCCGCTTAACTCAGTTACGTGCCGAAGGCGTTGAGTTTCACACCAATGCACATATTGGCGTAAACATCTCTACCGACAGTTTATTAGAAGAATATGACGCACTCATCCTAAGTATTGGTTCAGAAAAACCACGAGATTTATCCATCGATGGCCGCTCAGCGAATGGCGTTCACTTTGCAATGGATTTCTTGATGCAACAAAACAAGCGCGTTGCAGGTGACACCATCCCTGAAGACATTGCCCTTTACGCCCAAGGCAAGCATGTGGTTGTTATTGGTGGTGGCGACACCGGGTCTGATTGCATTGGCACATCAAACCGCCAAGGTGCTGTTGCGGTCACTCAACTAGAAATCATGCCTCAACCGCCTGAGAAAGAAGATAAAAGTGTCACATGGCCTGACTGGCCGTTAAAAATGCGAACATCGTCTTCACAAGAAGAAGGCTGTGATCGAGAATTTGCCGTCTCAACCAAAGCCTTTAAGGAAGAGAACGGCCAATTAACCGCCTTAACCTGCGTAAAGCTCGAATGGAAACAAGAATCTGATGGCCGCTGGTCTATGGCTGAAATTCCAGATTCAGAATTCGACATCAAAGCAGACCTCGCTTTCCTCGCAATGGGTTTTATTCACCCGCGCCACAGGGGCTTACTCGAGAACTTAGGGGTAGACCTTGATGAGAAAGGCAATGTAAAAGCAGATACAGAAACCTACCAAACGTCTGTTGAGAAAGTGTTTGTTGCTGGTGACACTCGCCGAGGGCAATCACTGGTGGTTTGGGCAATTAGAGAAGGCAGACAAGCTGCTCGTTCAGTTGATGAGTTTCTAATGGGTCGATCATCTGACTTACCAAGATAATCTGTGCGTGTTCAGCTCACAGAAGTGAGCTGAATATTTGTAGCAACACATAATAGCGGTTTATTCTTCATCAATGCCTAACGCAGGAATCAGCATTGGGATATCTGCTTGAAAATAGATTAACGACATCCACTCAGGATCCGTATCCACACGATCTCCCGATACCCATTTAATCAAAACGTTTTCATCATTCACTTCTAAAATTCGAGCTGTTGGCCAGTCACCCGGTTTTAAGCAATTATCGAGATTAAACGGATGATACTCCGTATTGACCTCATAAATTGCAGCGACTGCCGGTATTGATTCATTCACTTCACACATCCTAAAAAATCCTTTATCTATCTACCCTATAGCACAAGACAAGCTGATTGAATAGAGTACGATTATTAGGTATGACCGTGACAATAAGCATGAGTTGCTCTGCTTTGATTATTATATTTTCATTATATACAAATATACAGCATTGATTGCAATAATCAGTTAAGGATGACAGCTTATCTAAGTATAAGCTGACAAGGCTGCGAAAATATTTTAGCGAATAAAATTATTCAGGTAATTTTATAAAAACAGATCGGTAATATTTCATTTCCTCAATTGATTCTCGGGTATCATCCAGCGCAAGGTGGCTTCCCTTTTTACTAAAACCATTTAATATTTCTGGTGCCCAGCGTGCAGCCAATTCTTTCAGTGTACTCACATCTAAATTCCGATAATGGAAATACGCTTCCAACTTTGGCATCCAGCGACTTAAGAAACGACGGTCTTGGCAAATACTGTTCCCGCAAATGGGCGATTTACCTGGCCCCACCCACTCACTTAAAAAATCAATGGTTTGCTGCTCAACATCAGCTTCAGACAAGGTACTGCCTTGGACTCGCTTTGTTAACCCAGAGTTACCATGATGGGAAGTATTCCACTCATCCATTTTATCCAATACTTCAGCAGGCTGGAAAACTGCCAGCATCGGCCCTTCCGCTAACACATTAAGGTCTTTATCTGTCACGATGGTCGCAATCTCAATAATTCGGTCATCTAATGGCTCAAGCCCCGTCATTTCCAAATCGATCCAAATTAAATTATCGTCTTGCTGCGGCATAATATCCCTTCTGAGTGCTTTGATTTTGATAGGTGATTGAGTTAGGAATATCAAGCTATCACCCCGGTAGATAAAAGTCATCCGTAAAAAACTTAAAACAAAACAGACAGTACGGTATAATCGTTTCAAGTAACCATTGCACCACATCAAGACAAAACCCTCATTGATAGAAAATAACGTATCGTGAAAAAAAAACGTAAAATCATACACATCGACATGGATGCATTTTTTGCCTCTGTCGAACAACGAGAGCAACCTAGCCTCATCAACCGCCCTGTCATCGTTGGCGGTTCGCCGGATAGCCGCGGCGTGGTTGCAGCTTGCAGCTATGAAGCAAGAAAATTTGGCATACACTCAGCAATGCCAACGGCCACTGCGAAAAAGCTCTGCCCTGATGCCATTTTTTTACAACCCAATTTCGAGCTTTACAAATCCGTTTCCGAACAAATGCACCAAATTTTCGAGCAATACACTGACAATATAGAACCCATTTCCCTCGATGAAGCCTACCTAGATGTCACTGATACCCCACTCAAGCACAATTCAGCGACATTAATGGCTCAAGAAATTCAAAAACAAATACACGACGCGCTATCACTGTCAGCTTCAGCAGGCATTTCATATAACAAATTTTTAGCCAAAATGGCTTCAGACCAAGACAAGCCACACGGCATCACCACCATCGAACCTGGGCAAGGACAAGACTTTGTTGCCAAACTCCCGATCGGTAAGTTTCATGGCATAGGTAAGGCCACTGAACAAAAAATGCGCGCACTGGGCATTACAACAGGTAAAGACTTAAGGGCGTGGCCAGAAGATAAACTCGTAGAACACTTTGGTAAAGCAGGACACCACTTTTACCAAGTAGCACGAGGGGAAGATAACCGAGAAGTTGAATCAAGCAGAACAAGAAAATCCGTCGGTCACGAAGTCACTTTTGCCAACGATATTTTAGACCCCTTCACCATACGTACCGCCATTTTAGAGCTATCTGATTCCGTCTGTAAACGGCTAAACAAGCTCAATATGAAGGCCAAACGATTAACGCTGAAAGTTAAATACGCTGATTTTCAGCAAGTCACACGAAGCTGCACATTACGTAATTCAGTATCATCACCGCAGCCCATATTAGAGTTACTTCCCTATTTATTGGCAAAAACGGATGCGGGTGAAACCCCTGTACGATTACTGGGTGTGACTTTATCCAACCTTTCAGAAGCCAGCCAAAACAATACGCCAGAACAACTCAGCTTTGAATTTTAACACCAGCCCCTACAATCCACATAATACAAAAACAATCAGCCATAGATCATAAAAACCATGATAATATCACTCTAAATCTAAAGACTGATACTGCCCATCCCTACCCAAAATAGCCCCCCAAACCTTATCTGAGGCTTGATGGCGAGAAGGCGCAAAACTTAAAATAGTGCCAATGCCAAGATCCAGCTCTTTAATAGACTCCAAAGCAGAAATTAATGACTCCGTTGTCACCTCACCAGAGACACGACGAATCCCCTCAACCAATATTTCAGCAACAACATAACCCTCCAAAGAAATAAAGCTGGGGCTTTCTTGTGGATAATATTGCTTTAAATCGGCCCGATATTTCAACACACCGGTCGCATTAGAATGATAAAATGGCACCACTTGCGTCACAACCACACCCTCCGCATACTCTGGCCCCATTTCATGCAAACGCTCAGCTAAAGGCCGGCTCCCCACAAAAGAAACACTTGCAAACAGTGGTTTCATGCCACCATCCATAACCCCTTTTATAAACTTAGATGTGGCCTTGTAAGTACCCACCATGACAACGGCTTTAATATCAGGGCGGCTCAACAGCTGATCAATCGCCGTTTGCACATGCGTTGAGTTACGCTCATAACGCACATGCAATGCCACTTTGGCTCGCCCCTCAGAATGTCTTAATGTTTTTTCCACCCCTAAAAACCCAGAGTCACCGTAACTGTCATTTTGTGAGAAAACGGCGATTTCATTGGCAGGAATATCTTTCACTTCCGTAAAATAATGAACCATCGCAGCCGTTTCTTCTGCATAACTGGCACGATAGTTCATCACATATCGATCTGGTGGGTCTTGCCTCAACAGGCCCGCCCCTGTCAGCGCCCCAAACAAAAGCTTTTTACGCTCAGATGTAAAAGGAATAGCCACTTTTGCCGTTGGCGTCCCTGTACTCCCAATAATGGCAAACACCTTATTTTTCTCTAGCAACGTTTTCACATTAGCTAGCGCACGCTCAGGCTCATAACCATCATCTAACGAATGTAGCTTCAATTTATACCCATTCACACCACCTGCCGCATTCACCACCCGAAAATACGTCTCAATGCCGACTCGCATCTCACGACCTAACGTCTCAGATGGGCCGGAAAAAGCAGCCGTCATACCAAAGGTCAGTGTTTCAGTCCGGTCAAACCCAGGAAGCTTCCCTAACAGCCCTAACCCCACCACAGCAGCAATGGCAAGCCCTGCAATGCTCGCAGCAATAAACCCGAGTTTTTTCTTAGGCGAATCCTTGCCTGCCGTTTTTGGCTGCACAATCGCTTGCCTCTGTACCGTTTCAGCGAGTCGCTCTACAGCCGTTGGTGCTTGACTAAGTGTTTCTTTCACCGCTTGCAACATTTCTTCCGCCGTCGCATAACGGTCCTCAACCTCAATGCTCATTGCTTTCAAAGCGACCTTCATTAAACTCGCAACAGCAGGTTCGGCATAACGTGCAGGATCAATATTATCTGGTGCTTCTAATGTTTGCTTAATCAAAACAGAGTTACTGGTATTACCCGAATAAGGCCTGAGACCAGACATCATGAAATATAAAATGGCGCCTAAAGCATAGATATCCGAACGAGTCCCGGGGGTTTCTGCTGCCAGAATTTGCTCAGGTGACATATAACCAGGCGTCCCCATCACGATGCCCGTTTGGGTTTTAATGTCGTCTTCTTGTTCTAGGTTTTTACTGATGCCAAAATCTAATACCTTCACAACCCTTGCTGCACCCGTCACATGACCCAAGAAAATATTACTGGGCTTTAAATCACGATGGATTAAAGGGATTTCATGTGCGGCACTCACGCCAGCACACATCTGCTGCATAATATCTAGAATATCGGTTGTATTTAAACCCCGGTCTTGCGGCACATACTCATCTAAGCTTTCACCAACCAATAACTCCATCACCATAAAGATCAAGCCATCATTTGTGTTACCAAAATCAATGATGCTCACCACATTAGGATGATTTAACTGGCTTAATAATCTCGCTTCACGAAAAAAACGTTTCACATACTCAGGTGATGCTTGCACATGCTCCAACATCACCTTTATCGCAACCGACCGGCTTAACTGCAGTTGCGTTGCCTTATAAACGGCTGCCATCCCTCCTTCACCAATATGGCTTTCAATCCGATATTGGTCTTTAAGGATCTGGCCAATGAGAGGGTCAACAGACACCGCAACCAGTAACGCGCCATCAATAACGCAATTATTTTGCGTATCATCATATTTTTTTTCACAAACCGGACAGTATTTCATAACAACCACTCAACACTTATCTTTAAATATGGACGAAAGTATAACCTACAAAATACTAATTTTTTTGAAATCCCAAAACGACAAAGCCAATCAGGTCACCCTGACTGGCTTCTACTTTAAACACAGATATTATTGACGAAAACCACACTACAAAACGATTTTTTTCAGTATACGATTTAACAGCTTATAAACACCAAAGCGTCCGCTTTAGTAATAAAACAAATCTCTTAGTACATGGCGAACAGCTCTGTATTCCTTATGGTTGTTATAATAACGATGACCATTATTATGACGATTGTAATAATGATTGTTATTGTGCCGTTTCACGTAGTGGCGACGACTTTTCTTGTTGTAGTGACGGGCATTATGACGATTATAATGCCTATAATGTCGATGATTATTATATGAGCGATGATGGTCATTCGAATAACCGTGACGGTAATAATTGCCATACGTTGCTTGAGCACCTAGCGCACTTAAACTTAATAATAAAAATACCAATAATTTTTGTAGAGTAGACATTGATGTCTCCTTTTATTTAAATTAATAAAATGCAAGGAAACATAATGCCCCTCACAGAACCGTACTTGAAGATTTCCCTCATACGGCTCTTCAACTTAATTCACATACTTATGTGACC